>JAJXTX010000209.1 GCA_021783385.1 Pseudomonadota bacterium | reverse complement strand
ACCTCTGCGCCTACAGCCGGCCCATCAGAAACAGCACCAGCAGGATCAGCAGGATCAGGCCGACGCCGCCGCTGGGGGCGTAGCCCCACGAGCGCGAGTGCGGCCAGGTGGGCAGGCCGCCGATCAGGGCAATCACCAGCACGATGATCAGAATGGTGATGAGCATGAGCGCGTTCTCCGTCGATGGGTGCGCATCGGCAACCGTGAACGCCATCGTGCGCCGCGGCCACGTATAGGCTGCGTGAGCGAGACGCTGCGCGCCGTCGCAGCATCCTGCGCTGATCGCCGCAGCGGGGTCATGCACCTCACCTTGACTGCAGCTGTGCGCGTAGCTTGCGACCCACCTCGCCGGAACACGACCAGGTCCAGCCCCACGGCCCCCGCCAGCCCTGTTCGCTACGCAGCCTCGGTGGAAACGCCCGAAGCCGATGAAGCGGAGACCATCCGGGCACTGCTCGACACGCTGCGCAAGATCAGCGAAACCACCTGCCGCGACGGCCACCACGGACTGCGCAGCGTGCATGCGAAAAGCCGCGGCCTGCTGACCGGCGAACTCCATGTGCTGGACGGCTGGCGCAGGGCCTGTTCGCACAGGCAGGCAGCTATCCGGTGGTGCTGCGCTTCTCGACCGTGCCGGGCGATCTGCTCGACGAAACGGTGTCGACCCCGCGCGGGCTGGCGCTCAAGTTACTGGGCGTGCCGGGCGAGCGCGCGGACGGCGCTGAAGGTGCGACCACGCAGGATTTCGTGCTGGTGAATGGCCCGGTGTTCGGGGCGCCCGATGCGAAGCACTTCCTGAAGATGCTGACACTGCTCGCCACCACCACCGACAAGGTCGAGCCGCTGAAGAAGGCGGTGTCAGCGGTCGCGCGCGGCAGCGAGAAAGTCATCGAGGCGTTCGGCGGCAAGAGCGGCGCGGTGATCGCCCATTTCGCGCAGCACGGCGGCGAGTGGGAGCTGCGCGTACAGCTGTGCACCGACCTGGCCAGCATGCCGGTGAAGGACGCGTCGGTGGAGTGGCCGCAGGCGCAGAGTCCATACGTGAGCGTGGCGCGCATCCGCGTGCCGGCGCAGCTCGCCTGGTCGACGCAGCGCGCGCTGGCAATCGACGACGGCATGGCCTTCAACCCGTGGCACGCGCTGGCGGCACACCGCCCGCTGGGCTCGATCATGCGCGCACGCAAGGTCGCCTATGCGGCGATGGCCAAGCTGCGCGCGCAGCAGAATCGGCAGCCGATCAGCGAGCCGGTCGCGTTGCCGGCGCTGGCGTAACCGCCACGCCCCGCGCGCGCAGAACGATCCACGCCGGCGCGCTGCAGGCAGCGCGTTCGCCGGCACCCCGCCGTTGCCCCTGACCGATCACGGAGTCCGCCATGGCCGTCTCGAAAAAGTCCCCGAAAACTTCCCCTGCAGCCAATGGCGCCCGCGCCGCCGCCAGCGAAACGCGCGGCCGCGCCGACGAGCTGCACCAGCTGGCCGGCGGCAGCCATCATCCGCCGCTGAGCACCAACCAGGGCGTGCCGATTTCCGACGACCAGAACTCGCTGCGCAGCACGCCGCGCGGCCCCACCCTGCTGGAGGATTTCATCCTTCGCGAGAAGATCCCCCACTTCGACCACGAGCGTATCCCCGAGCGCATCGTGCAAGCGCGCGGGAGCGCCGCGCACGGCTACTTCGAGCTGACCCGCTCGCTCGCCAGGCACACCACCGCCAGGGTGCTCACCGAGGTCGGCAAGCGCACGCCGCTGTTCGCGCGCTTCTCCACCGTGGCCGGCGGCGCCGGCTCGGTCGACACGCCGCGCGATGTGCACGGCTTCGCGGTGAAGTTCTACACCGTCAAAGGCAACTGGGATCCGATCGGCAACAACATCCCGGTGTTCTTCATCCAGGACGCGATAAAGTTTCCGGACCTGGTGAAGATGGAACCGGATCGCGGCTTTCCGCAGGCGACCCGCGCGCACGACACCTTCTGGGATTTCATCGCGCTGACGCCGGAGTCGATGCACACGATCCTGTGGACGATGTCCGACCGCGCCATTCCGCGCTCGCTGCGCATGATGGAAGGCTTCGGCATCCACTCGTTCCGGCTGCTCGACGCGCAGCGTCGCAGCACCTTCGTGAAGCTCCACTGGCGGCCCAAACTCGGGCTGCAGTCGACGCTGTGGGACGAGGCGGTGAAGCTCGCCGGCGCCGATCCGGACTTCCATCGGCGCGACCTGTTCGAGGCGATCCAGGCCGGCCAGTTTCCGGAGTGGGCGCTGGCGGTGCAGCTGTTCACGCAGGCGCAGGCCGACGGCTTCGCGTTCGATCACCTGGACGAGACCAAGCTGATTCCCGAGGAGCTGGTGCCGCTCACGGTGATCGGCCGCATGGTGCTGGACCGCTGGCTGGACAACTTCTTCGCCGAAACCGAGCAGGTGGCGTTCTGTCCGTTGCATCTGGTGCCGGGCATGGATTTTTCCGACGATCCGCTGCTGCAGGGACGGCTGTTTTCGTACCTGGACACGCAGTTGTCGCGGCTGGGTTCGGCCAATTTCCACCAGCTGCCGATCAATGCGCCGAAGTGCACGTTCGCCAACCTGCAGCGCGATGCGCACATGCAGATGGCAGTGCCCAAGGGCCGCGTGAGCTACGCGCCGATCACGCTGGCGCACGACAGCCCGCGCGAAACCCCGCAGGGTTTCCGCAGCGCCGCGATTCCCGCCGAGGCGGGTGGCAAGGGCCGCATCCGCGCCGAAAGTTTTGCCGATCACTACAGCCAGTCGCGGCTGTTCTATCGCTCGCAGAGCGAGCCGGAGCGCGCGCACATCTGCGCGGCGTTCGTGTTCGAGCTGTCCAAGGTGCAGGCCGTGCACGTGCGCGAGGCGATGCTCGACGCGGTGGCGATCGTGCTGTCCGCCGACAGCTGGCGCGCGAGGCCGCCGCGGTCGACTTCGTGCGCGATGCCTACGGCCACCTCAAGGCCATCGCCAGCGATGCCGGTGCCCGCCCGCTGCTGAAAGCCGCAGGCGTCGGCAAGGACGCCGGCATGCTCGACACCACCGGCGGCAAGGCTTTCATCCAGGCCGCCGGCACGCGGCAATGGGCGCGCGAGGCGCAGGTGCGCACGCTGCCTTGAGGCGGGCTAGCCTGAAGCCACCCGACGGCCGCCGAACCATGGCAGCAGCAGCGTGCCCAGCGCCAGTACCGCGAGGCCGGCCAGCGCGCCGACCTTCACATAGGCCAGGGTGGCGTACAGCACGTACGCGCTGGTGGCGCAGAACAGCAGCGGCAGCCACGGATACAGCGGCAGCTTGAATGGCCGCGGCGTGGCCGGAAAACGTCGCCGCAGGATGATCACCGCGGCGCCGCTGAGCACCAGGAAAAACCAGTACACCGGCGAGACGAAATCCACCAGCGTGTCGAAGGCGCCGCGGGTCAGCCCGGCCAGCGCGGTCTGTACCAGCGCCACCGCGCCGATCGTCAGCAGCGCGGCGGCCGGAATGCCGCGCGCGCCATTCCAGGCGCCGACCGCGCCCAGCATGCCGCTGTCGCGCGCCACCGCGTAGGTGGTGCGCGCGCCGGCGATCAGCAGCGCGTTGATCACCGCGATCGAGGTCACCGCCACCGCGCCCACCACCAGCCACTCGCCGACGCGGCCGAACGCCAGCAGCATCGCGCTGGCCGCCGGCGCGCTGCTCGCCGCCAGCCCGGCGTGGCCGAGCACGCGCACGTAGGACCAGTTCACCAGCGTGTACAGCACGGTGACCAGCGTCATGCCGCCGATCAGGGTCAGCACGATGCCGCGCGCGCCGGCGCGCAGCTCGGCGGACAGCGTGGCCGCGTCGCTCCAGCCGCCGTAGGCCAGCATCACGAAGATCATCGCCTGGCCGTACGCGTCGGCGGGCGGCACCGGCGCGACAGTCAGCGGCGGTCGGCCCTGCCATACCATCCAGCCGCCGGCGGCGCCCAGCGCCAGCATGCCGCACACCACCACGGCCACGAAACCGGTCTGCGCGCCCATGCCGGTGCGCACGCCGCGCAGGTTGATCGCGCACAGCAGCACCACGGTGCCGGCCGCCAGCCAGCCGGTGCCGTGCGGCCCCAGCGGCAGCGCCGCGTTGACGTAGTCGGCGAACACATAGGCGAGGATCGCGATGAAGCCGGTGTGGATCACCGCGAAGCGCGACCACGCAAACAGGAAGGCCAGCCGCGGGCCGTACGCCTTGCGCAGGAAGTGGTAATCGCCGCCGGCATCGGGAAACGCCGCGGCCATCTCGGCAAAGCACAGCGCGCCGCAGAACGACAGCGCGCCGCCGATCAGCCACACCAGCAGCAGCCCGGTCGGCGAACTGATGCTGGCCGCCACCATCGGCGTGGATTTGAAGATGCCCGAGCCGATCACCATGCCGGCGCACATCGCGATGCCGTGGCGGATGCCGAGCAGCCGGCGCGGCTGCCCGACGGCAGGGTCGACCGCCGCAGCGGCAGCATCGGGCAGGGGCATCGACGGCGATCCGTGGCGGTGGGCGGCAAGTGGGCCGTGAGCGTAACGCATGCGGCGGAGGTCCAGACGTCCCGCCGCAGCCGCCTCAGAACGGCGCGCGATGGTGGACGAAGAACTGCTGCAGGAACGCCTGCCGCGCGGCGCCGCGGTCGACCTCGGTATGCGTGTGCGCATCGATGACCTGGCGCAGCA
>JAJXTX010000208.1 GCA_021783385.1 Pseudomonadota bacterium | reverse complement strand
TGGCCAGCAAGTGACCGAACGCCCACACCTTCACCGCCAGCACTTGCGGGTGGCCGAGCCTGGCCTTGAGATGGTTGCGCGGCACCTTGGCGGCGAAGAACAGCACGAAGGCGACCAGGGTGAACAGCGCGTTGAGGTGGCGCAGCAGCGGCGGCGGCGAGTACAGCAGCACCGGCTGCAGGCGCGCCAGCGAAAAACCCCAGCAAATCAGCACCAGGCCTGCCAACGCGATCACCGCGTAGATCAGCTTCCAGCGCTTCAGACCCAGCCGCGCCACCTGGCGGTCGCGCCAGGGGCTGGCGAAGATGCGCAGTGAATGCAGCCCCAGGAAGATCAGGAGGCCCAGGATCAGGAGGGTCATGGCATTCGTTCCGCAGCGGCAGGTGGCTGGCCAGTATAGGCGGGGAATCAGCCCGGCGGCGCCAGCCGCACGGCCAGTGCCACGGCGCCTTCGGGCAGCACGACGGCGCGCGCCGCGGCGTCGCCGGGCCGCCAGCTGTCGCCCGTCTGCAGCCGGCCCGCGGGCGTGTCGATCGCGCCGCGGGCCGCGTGCACCAGCACGCTGCCGGCACCCGCGATCCAGCGCCCCGGCCCGCGCCAGACCTGCAGTTCGCCGCGAGCCCGCGCGCGGTTCACCATCAGGTTGAAGTCGCGGTTCGGGCCGCCGGCGAGCGCCACCGCCACGCGCGCCTCGCCGGCGAACGCGAACGGCTCGAACGGCGTGGTCAGCGCATGCATGCGGCCATCGTCCAGCGTCATCGTGAAGCCTGCGCCGTCGAGCAGCACGATCTGCCGGTCGATGCCGGGGAAGCTGGAGAACGGCGCCGCGCTGTCCACCTCGGCCAGGCTGATCCGCCACAGGAAATCCCCGCTGCCGGCGCCGGACGGCTGGACGGCTATCTCGCGCGTGCTGCCATGGCCGTTTTTCCACGGCATCGGCGGACAATCCTGCAGCCGGATGATGGTTGCTGGCGACTGCATGGCTAACGCTCGATCACCTGCCGGAACGGCGGCAGCGCGCGCAGCATGCCGCTGCCGTAACGCTTCGTCACCACGCGCCGGTCCAGCAGCACGATGCGGCCGCTGTCGGTTTCGTTGCGGATCAGCCGGCCGCAGTACTGCGTCAGCAGGCGCGTGGCCTCGGGAATGCTCACCTCGATGAACGGATTGCGCCCGCGCGATTCCAGCCACTCGGCGTAGGTGGCGCCGACCGGATCGGTCGGCACCGCGAACGGCAGCTGGGTGATCACCACCGTCTCGCACAGCTTGCCGGGCAGGTCCAGGCCCTCGCCGAAGGAGGCCAGCCCGAACAGCGTGCTGCCCTTGCCCGCCGCGATCTCGGCGCAGTGCTCGGCGACCAGCTGCGACTTGCCCAGCGAGCCCTGCGCACGTACCTTGCGCACCTGCGCGATCGGCAACTTCTGCAGCACGCGATCGAGCTTGGCGCGCGAGGTGAACAGCACCAGGTTGCCGGCGTCCCAGTCCAGATGCGCGGCCAGCCACTCGCTGACCTCCTCGGCGTGCGCCTCGCGCGCATCGGGCAGCGTGCGCATCGCCGGCACTTCCAGCCGTGCCTGCAGCGAGAGATCGAACGGCGAGGGCAGGCTCAGCGTCACCGCGTCGTCAGGCAGCCCCACCGCGTCGGCGAAGCCGCGGAAGTTGCCGCCCGCGCTCAGCGTGGCCGAGGTCATCAGCACGCCGCTGGCGTTGCCCCACAGCACCGTGCGCAACATGCCGCCGGCAGACACCGCCGAGGCGTGGCAGACCAGCTGCTGATCGGCGCCGAGCGTGACCCAGCGCGCCAGCGGCGGCGCGTCGCCGGGGTCGTCGGCCGACCACGCGCGCCAGCAGCGCGCCTGCTTCTCGAGGCGCTCCAGCGCGATGCCCAGCTCGCGCGACAGCGCCTCCTGGGTCGGGCCGCCGTCGGTCATCTCGACCACCGCGCGGCGCACCGCCTGCAGCCAGCGCTGCACCTCGCCGGTGGCTGCGCTGAGCAGGCGCGCGTGCGCCACCCATGCCGGCGGCAACTGGCCGAGCGAGCCGCGATACATCGGTTCGGCCTCGTTTGCGTCCGGCAGCCAGCCGAGGCGGATCTCGCGCTCGAGCTCCTCCAGCGCGGCGCTCAGCTCCTGCAGCTTCTGGTCGCCGCGGTCGAGGCTGAGCTTGCCCAGCGATTCCTTGTCGGTGAGCGAATAGGCCGCATGCACCTGCCGCCCGAGCCGGCTCAGCTGGCGCGCGCCGAGGGTCATGTAAACCTCGGCCGCACCGCGGTCGATCGCCTTGGCCGGGACGTGGTGGCCTTCGTCAAAGATGTACAGCGTCTCGTCCGGCCGCGGCAGGATCACGCCGCCCCACGCCTGGATACCGGCGCTTTCCTCCTCGCCCGGCATGGTGAGGTCGGCCAGCACCAGGTCCTGGTTGGCCACGATGATCTCGGCGTCGTCCACCGCGCGGCGCGCAATGAAGAACGGGCAGACCATGAATTGCCCGCACTTGCGGTTGGTGCAGCCGCCCGCGCTGGTGGTCAGCATGGGCCGCAGCAGGTCGCTGACCGGCTCGGGCGCGCTGTCCATGTCGCCGTTCCATTCGCCGTGGTCGAACGCGCGGTCCAGCTTGGCCAGCGCCTGCTTGTCGCGCGGCTGCGGCGGCTTCGCCCACAGCGCCAGATCGGCATCGAAACCGGCCAGCCCCATCTGCCCGGATTCGTTCAGGCTGCTGCTCGCCATGCGCAGGTTGCGCGGGCACAGGTAGCGCCCGCGGCCCTTGGCCAGTGCCACCTTCGCCTCGATGCCGTTGAGCTGCAGGTACAGCGGAATGTCACGCTGCATCAGCTGCTCCTGCAGCGCCACGGTGGCGGTGGCGATCAGCAGCTTCTTCTGCTGGAAACGCGCCATTTCCACCCCGGCGATCAGGTAGGCCATCGACTTGCCGGTGCCGGTCGGCGCCTCGATCACCGCCACCCCGCCCTGCCGGCCAAAGGCCTTGGCCACCTCGGCGATCATCCGACCCTGCGAGGCGCGCGCGCGAAAGCCCGGCAGCCCGTCCTTCAGGCGTGCATAGGCGGCGCGGATGGCGTCTTTGCTGGTGTCGCTGAGCATGAAAAGTGAAACCTGCGGCGCGCGGCGCGCATGATGGAAACCGGCCCGCATCGGCGCCCGGACGCGGTGGATCGGCCTCACAGTTTATCGGTATTGCGCGCCGACCCGCATGCCGATGCCTGCCCTGACGCGCCGCCGCTGCGCGGCGTAGCGAGGCGCTATGCTTGCTGCGGGTCCGCGTGGACCTGCGTCAGGGACCTCATGTCGATGAAGCACGCGGATGCCGCGGATGGGTTGCCGCCGGAGCGGGAATGGCTGCTGCAGTGGCTCACCCGCCTCGCCAGCGTGCGCACGCCGCAGCAGGCGGCCGTGGCGATCGCCGAGCTGGCCGGTACACATCCGCAGTGCCAGGGGGCCACGGTGCTGTGGGGGCTGGTCGAGCCGCTGCGCCATCGTGGCATTGTGCCGGCCGGATGGAAGCCGGCCGACTGGACCTGGCTGAGTGAAGCGGCCGGCGCCGAGCAGGCGCAGTGGCATGCCGCCCAGCCATGGTTCGCGCTGCGCCTGTGCCGGCAGCCGGAGCCGGCCATGCTGCTGCTGAGCATGTCGCCGCGGGACGCGCAGGCTCAGCTGCCTGACGCCGTCCTTGCCGGCGAGTGGGATGCGCCGCTGCGCCTTGCCGGCGAACATCTGCAGCGGGCGCTGGAGTGGGGACGGCTGCAGGATTCGCACCGGCAGGTCGAGCGCTCGGAGCGTCTGCAGCGGGCGCTGTTCGCGATCTCCGATCTGGCCGGCTCCGACGGTGACATGCCGGACATGCTGCGCGGCATTCACGCGATCGTCAGCACGCTGATGTACGCGGACAATTTTTCCATCGTGCTGCACAACGCCTATCGCGGCACGGTACGCTTTCTGTACTACGTCGACGTCGAGGATCCCACGATACCTGGCCACGGCCAGGACATGCCGATGGCGGCGATCGAGCACACGCTGACCTGGCACGTGATGCAGGACGGCAATCCGCGCATGGGCAATACGGAGCAATTGCGCAACCAGGTGGTCGGGCCGGTGGTGCAGATCGGGCCGGACAGTCAGGACTGGCTGGGTGTGCCGATGCTGCGCGAGGGTCTGCCGGTGGGTGCGCTGGTGGTGCAGAGCTACCAGCCGGAGATCGGCTACGCGCCGGAGGATCTCACCCTGCTGGAGTTTGTCGGCAGCCACATCCTCACCGCGCTGGAGCGCAAGCAGACGCAGGAAAACCTGGAGCAGCGGGTGGAGCTGCGCACCCAGCAGCTGGCTGACGCCAACCGTGGCCTCGAGCTGGAAATCGTGGTGCGCAAGCGCGCCGAGCATCTGCAGGCGGCGCTGTTCCAGATCGCCCAGCTGGCCACGGCGGACATCAACCAGGACGCGTTCTACCGGCGCGTGCACGCAGTGGTCGGCGAGCTGCTGAATGCGGAAAACTTTTTTATCGCGTTGCTCTCCGACGATCGCAGCCGGCTGACCTTCCCGTACGCCGTCGACGCGGTCGAGATACCGCCCGCGCAGCGTCCGCTGGGGCGCGGTCTGAGCGAATACGTGCTGCGCCGGGGCACGGCGCTGCGCGCGCTGAATGCCGACATCGAGCAGCTGGTGCAGCAGGGCGAGGTGGCGCCCGGCCGCG
>JAJXTX010000207.1 GCA_021783385.1 Pseudomonadota bacterium | reverse complement strand
TCACCGCTGCCGGTGCGCGGCTGGCGCGCGCCGCGCGTGTCAGCGTCAGCGGCGGCCAGCTGGCGGCCCCGGTGCCCGAGGCGCGTGCCTACCTGGTGTTTGGCGAAGCCCAGGCGCACGCGCTGGGACGCTGCCTGCCGGCTGCGGTGATGCAGCAGGCGCAGATCGTGCTGGCCGATGAGCCAGCGCTGCTTCTGACCCGCGCCGATGCCAAGCGACGGCTGTGGAGCGCGCTGCGCAGCCTGCGCCGCGCGCTGGTTGTGCCGGTCGGCTGAGCGCGCGATGGTCGCTGTCGTCCGCCCCGCCGGCACCCAGGTGCGCGTCATGCGCAGCGAGGACCTGGACACGGTCAGCGTGATCGAGGCTGCCTCCTACGAATTCCCCTGGTCGCTCGGCGTCTTCAACGACTGCCTGCGCGCCGGGCACCCTTGCTGGATATTGAGCGTGGATGGTGTGATTGCCGGCTATGGCATCCTCTCGATGGGGGCCGGGGAGGCGCACGTGCTGAACCTCTGCGTCGCTGCGGCGTGGCGCGGTCAGGGCCTGGGCCGGCACCTGCTGCGCCGCCTGCTCGACATCGCACGCTGGAACGGCGCCGAGCGGGTGTTTCTCGAAGTGCGGCCGTCCAACCCGCTGGCGAAGACGCTGTACGAGTCGGTGGGTTTCTCCGAAATCGGCCGGCGACCGCGCTATTACCCGGCCCGCGATGGGCGCGAGGATGCCATCGTGATGGCGCTGGATCTGCTGCCTTTGTAGTGCCGGTAATCGCAAAGAGCTTGCTCGTGGCAAGCCCCGGCCCCTCACCTCAATCCTCTCCCCAAAGGGGAGAGGAGGCCAACGCGAGAAGCATGGACCGTCTTCCTGCGAGCCGCGTTGTTCAAGCCAGCTTCTGCGCCTGCTCGCGCAAGGTGTTGATCTGCTGGTTCCAGTCGCTGATGCGCTGGCGTTCCTGCGCCACCACCTCGACCGGGGCGTTGGCGACAAAGCTGGCGTTGCCGAGCTTGCCTTCGCACTTCTTGATTTCGACCTCGATGCGCGCGATTTCCTTCGCCAGCCGTGCCTGCTCGGCACCAAGGTCGATCAGGCCGGCGAGCGGAATCAGCACGCGCAGGCTGCCGATCACGGCGACCGCAGCGGCCGGCTCGTCGGCGTCGCGGTCGATCCAGTGCGGCACCCCGGTACGGGCGAGGAAGCTGACCTGCGCGGCGAACTTCGCCACGCGGGCGCGATCGCCGGCGTCGCCATCGGCGAGCAGCAGCGGGATGGTCTTGGCCGGGGAAATATTCATCTCCGAACGGATCCGGCGGATGCCGCTGAGCACGCCCTTGAACCACTCGATCTCGGCCGCGGCCGCATCGTCCGCAACGATCGCGTCGGCGCGCGGCCACGGCCGCTGCAGCAGCAGGGCTTCGGCCAGTCCCAGCTTCGGCGCCACCGCCTGCCAGATTTCCTCGGTGATGAACGGGATGATCGGGTGCAGCGCGCGCAGCACGCTTTCCAGCACTACCAGCAGGGTGTGGCGGGTCGACGCGGCAGCGGCTGCGTCGTCGCCGTTGAGCGCAGGCTTGGCCAGCTCGAGGAACCAGTCGCAGAACTCGTTCCAGACGAACTCGTACAGTGCCTGCGCCAGGTGATCGAAGCGGTAACTGGCGAAGTGCTGCTCGACTTCACCCAGCGTGTGTTTGAGGCGGGTGAGGATCCAGCGCTCCGCTTCGGTGACCGGCAGCTGTTTTCCTTCTCCTTGCGGGAGAAGGTGGCGCGTAGCGACGGAAGAGGGTGCGGCAGTACCGATGATGGACGCTCCGGCCGGACCCTCACCCCCACCCCTCTCCCGGGGGGAGAGGGGCTCATCGGCCAGGTTCATCAACACAAACCGGGCCGCGTTCCACAGCTTGTTGCAGAACGCCTTGTAGCCTTCGGCGCGCTTGATGTCGAAGTTGATCGTGCGGCTGTAGCTGGCCAGCGCGGCGAAGGTGAAGCGCAGCGCGTCGGTGCCGATCGCCGGGATGCCGTCGGGATAATCCTTGCGGATGCGCTTCTCCACCTTCGCGCGCACCTGCGGGATCAGCAGCGAGCGGGTGGATTTTTCCACCAGCGGTGCCAGTTCGATGCCATCGATCAGGTCCAGCGGGTCCAGCGTGTTGCCCTTGGACTTGGACATTTTCTGGCCTTCGGCGTCGCGCACGATGGCGTTGATGTAGACCTCGCGGAACGGCACCTGGCCGGTGAAGTACCTGGTCGCCATCACCATCCGCGCGACCCAGAAGAAGATGATGTCGAAGCCGGTCACCAGCACTGCGCTGGGCAGGAAGATCCTGTCCTGCTCCCAGTTCGCCACTACCTCGCCGCGTTCGTTGGTCACCGGGCCGGCAGCCGGCCAGCCCAGCGTGGAGAACGGCCACAGCGCGGAGGAAAACCAGGTGTCCAGCACGTCCTCGTCCTGGCGCAGCGCGCCGACCGGCGGTGTCGCCGCGTGAGCGCGCGCATCGGCCTCGTCCTCGCCCACGAAGATGTGGCCGTCCGCGTCGTACCACGCCGGAATGCGATGGCCCCACCACAGCTGGCGGCTGATGCACCAGTCCTGGATATTGTCCAGCCACTGCGTATAGGTACTGCTCCAGTTCTCCGGCACGAACTTGATTTCGCCCGAGCGCACCGCGTCCAGTGCTGGCTCGGTGATCACCTTGCGGCCGCCCGGACGTCCATCCGTCTGGACGTCCGAGGTGAGATCGACAAACCACTGGTCGGTCAGCATCGGCTCGATCACCGCGTCCGAGCGCTGGCTCACCGGCACCTGCAGCTTGTGCGGCTTCGTCTCCACCAGCAGACCGGCGGCTTCGAGGTCGGCCAGAATCAGTTTGCGCGCGTCGTAGCGGTCCAGTCCCCGGTACTTTTCAGGGATGCCGATGTCATCGGCCATGTCGACGACACGCGAAACCTCAAGCGCCGGCGTCGGGTTTGCCGATCGATCCTGCGATTGCCAATCGAGATTGCCGACAACCTTTGCGTCCAGCGTAAAAATCTTGAATCTGGTCAGTTGGTGGCGCACACCCATCGCGTAATCGTTGAAGTCGTGTGCCGGTGTGATCTTGACCGCTCCGGTGCCGAAATCCTTGTCGACATAGTTGTCGGCGATGATGGGAATCGGCCGCCCCGTGATCGGAAGGGTAATGGTCTTGCCAACAAGATGCGCGTAGCGCTCGTCTTCCGGATGCACCGCCACCGCTGCATCGCCGAGCATCGTTTCCGGACGGGTGGTGGCGACCACCAGGCTCTCGTCGCTGCCGACCACCGGATAGCGGATCGACCACATGAAGCCGTCGCGCTCGACGTTGTTCACTTCCAGATCGGAAACGGCGGTGCCCAGCACCGGATCCCAGTTCACCAGCCGGTTGCCGCGGTAGATCAGCCCCGCGCGGTACCAGTCGATGAACACCTTGCGCACCGAGGCCGACAGCCCCTCGTCCATGGTGAAGCGCTCGCGCGACCAGTCGGCGGCGGCGCCGATGCGGCGCATCTGGTGGGTGATGGTGGAGCCGGATTCCTCCTTCCACTGCCACACGCGCTCGATGAAGGCCTCGCGGCCCAAGTCGTGGCGCGTCTTGTGCTCGAGCGCCAGCTGGTTCTCGACGATCTTCTGCGTGGCGATGCCCGCGTGATCGGTGCCGACCTGCCACAGCGTGCGCATGCCGCGCATGCGCTGGTAGCGCACCAGCATGTCCATCACCGTCTGCTGGAACGCATGCCCCATGTGCAGCGTGCCGGTGACGTTCGGCGGTGGCAGCAGGATGCAGTACGGCTTGCCCTGGCCGGTCGGCTGGAACGCGCCGCTGGCCTCCCAGCGCGCATACCACGTCGACTCGATCTGGGCGGGCTCGAAACTCTTTTCCATCGGGATTGGGCTCGCTGGCGCGCGCGAGGCACGCGCTTTTGTCATGGGATGAACGACTGATTGTACGGGGCGCGCGCCGGGCTGCCAAAAGCATGCCTCGCGCGCGCGCCCGCCGCCGTGTGCGCAGGGTTTGCGTGGAAGGGGTTGTCCCGCCTTCGGCGGCGCGTGGTCGCGCAACAGAATCTGTGCCGTGGGGACGATCCGCCCATTCCAGGCGACCCCGCCCGCCCGGATGCCGACTGGTCGCAGGGCGGGGACGGCCCGCCGTTTGCTCGCTCTCTGCCACAACTTCCGGCACGCGCGTGACGCTACTCGCCGAATGTCCGGCGGGCCTGAACCATCGGTTCGCGGGCGTCCCGTCGGCAGGATCGGGATGGCGCGGATGAGCGCGGCGGGCAGTGCCCGCCCTGCAAACCGATGCGCGTCATGACTCGCGCAGGCTGGCGTCGGCCGCTGCGGGCATGCCGCAGCTGAGAGGACGAGAGGGGGAGGGCGTGGATGCCGCGGCGTGCGGATCCGGCTGGACCTGGCAGACCCGGTTGCGGCCGTGGGACTTGGCGCGATACAGCGCGATGTCGGCATGCTGCACCCACGCCGCGACATCGGCGATGTCGTCGTTGATCTCGGTCACGCCCACGCTCACCGTCCACGCGTAATGACCGCTGGCATCAGTGGCGCGAGCCTGCTCGACGTGGCCGCGGATCCGCTCGGCCACCGCCAGCGCCTGTGCGCCATCGGTTCCCGACAGCACCACGCCGAACTCGTCGCCGCCGAGCCGGCCGGGCGTATCCATCTCGCGCAGGTCCTCGCGCAGTACCGCAG
>JAJXTX010000206.1 GCA_021783385.1 Pseudomonadota bacterium | reverse complement strand
GCTGCGCGAGGCCGGCGCACGGGCGCGCGGAGCCACCGCCTATGTGACGCTGGAACCCTGCGCCCACCACGGCCGCACGCCGCCCTGCGCGGAGGCGCTGGTCGCCGCCGGCGTGGCGCGCGTGGTGATCGCGGTGGAGGATCCGTTTGCGCAGGTCGACGGCCGCGGCCTCGCCAGGCTGCGCGCTGCCGGCATCGCGGTCGATGTCGGTCTGATGCGCGAGGCTGCGCGCGAACTCAACCTTGGTTTCTTCAGCCGCATCGAACGCGGCCGGCCATGGGTGCGCGTGAAGCTGGCGATGAGCCTGGACGGCCGCACTGCGCTGGCCAACGGCGAGTCGAAGTGGATCACCGGCGAGGCGGCGCGGGCTGACGTGCAGCGCTGGCGCGCGCGCAGCTCGGCGATCCTCACCGGCAGCGGCACCGTGCTGGCCGACAACCCGCGGTTGACGGTGCGGTTGCCTCTCAACCCCCTCTCCCCCGACGCAGTCGGGGGAGAGGGTTGCGGTGAGGGGGGCGCTCTTGCCGGGAATTTTTCTCGTGGGATGGACGAGCAAGACGGGGCGACTCGCTCCGTAGGCGCCCCTCACCCCAACCCTCTTCCCGCAGGGGAGAGGGGGCCCGTTGCGCCGCTGCGCGTGGTGCTGGATCGCCGGCTGCGCACGCCGGCGGGCAGCCACGTGCTGGATGGCGGCACGCCGACGCTGCTGCTGCATGCGGCGGGCGCCGCGACCGGTGACGACCGCTTCGCTGCGGTGGAGCTCGCCGCGGTGGCAGAGCAGGGCGACGCCCTCGACCTGCGCGCCGTGCTCGAGCTGCTGGCCGCCCGCGACGTCAACGAACTTCACGTCGAAGCCGGTCCCACGCTGTGCGGCGCGCTGCTGGCCGCCGGCCTGGTCGACGAGCTGCTGCTGTACATCGCGCCGCTGCTGCTGGGCGATGCGGCGCGTCCGCTGCTGCAGCTGCCTACGCTGGCCGACATGGCCGCACGCTGGCAGCTGCGGGTGCTCGACCAGCGCCAGCTCGGCCCGGACTGGCGGCTGCGGTTGCGACCCGCCTGACCGAATCGGCAAGCGTGCGCCACGGCGAACGCTGCATTCGCATCCCTTCGACGCGCTGCGGAGGGGATCGCCGCGGCGGCGGGTGCTAGACTTCACCGCGCCGGCCAGTGGCCGGCACACACCACACAGCGTCTTCAGGGCGGGGCGAAACTCCCCACCGGCGGTAGGCCTTTCGAGGCGAGCCCGCGAGCGCCTCCGCCTTCTGGCGAAGGGTCAGCAGATCCGGTCGAATGCCGGAGCCGACGGTTGGAAACGGGTAACCGTCTCCTCACAGTCCGGATAAAAGAAGACGGTCGAACGCGCGGCCTTGCCGTCGCGCGTTGGCCCCATGCCCTGGGGACGCACTCGCTATCGGCTGCACGCGGGAGACGTCTCATGCACTTCATCCAGGCAAGGCCGCAGCTCGACCGTCAGGCGGGGCTGCGCTGATGTTCACCGGCATCATCCAGACCGTGGGCCGCGTCGTGCGGCTGGAACCGCGCGGCGGCGACGTGCGGCTGGCCGTCGATACGGCCGGCCTCGACCTCACCGACGTGCAGCCGGGCGATTCGATCGCCGTCTCCGGCGTTTGCCTCACCGCCGTGGCGCTGGAGCCGCACGGCTTCGCCGCGGACGTCTCCAACGAGACGCTGTCGCTGACCACGCTGGGGCAGCTGAAGGCGGGCGACCCGGTGAACCTGGAAAAGGCGCTGCGGCTGGCCGACCGGCTCGGCGGGCACCTGGTTTCCGGCCACGTCGACGGCGTTGGCAAGGTGGTCGCGATCACGCCGGACGGCCGCTCGCAGCGCTGGACGTTCGAGCTGCCGGCAGCGCTGGCGCGCTACATCGCGGCCAAGGGTTCGGTCTGCATCGACGGCACCAGCCTCACTGTCAACGAGGTGGTCGGGTCACGATTCGGCGTCAACCTGATCCCGCACACGGTCGCGCACACCGCCTTCCACGCGCGCCGCGTGGGTGACGCGGTGAACATCGAGGTGGACGTGATCGCGCGCTACGTCGAACGGCTGCTGTCCAGCGGCCAGGCACCGGCCACGCTCGACGAGGCCTTTCTGAAACAGCATGGCTTCGCCTGAACTTGAACCCCTCTCCCACCGGGAGAGGGGCAGGGGTGAGGGTTCGGGCTCGCCGTGAAGTGCGCTCCGCCCGAACCCTCATCCGCCCCTTCGGGGCACCTTCTCCCAAGGGGAGAAGGGAACCACAGACACGGACATTCCCATGGCTTTCAACACCATCCCTGAAATACTCGACGACATCCGCGCCGGCCGCATGGTGGTGATCCTCGACGACGAGGACCGCGAGAACGAGGGCGACCTGATCATGGCCGCCGAAAAGGTGCGCGCCGAGGACATCAACTTCATGGTGCGCGAGGCGCGTGGCCTGGTCTGCCTCACGCTGACCGAGCAGCGCACGCGCCAGCTCGGCCTGAAGCCGATGGTCAGCGACAACACCTCGTCCTACCACACCAACTTCACCGTCTCGATCGAGGCCGCCGAAGGCGTCACCACCGGCATCTCGGCACACGACCGCGCGCGCACCATCCAGGTCGCGGTGAAGTCCGATGCGAAGCCGCAGGACCTGGCGCAGCCGGGGCACATCTTTCCGCTCACCGCCCAGCCCGGCGGCGTGCTGACCCGCGCCGGGCATACCGAAGCCGGTTGCGATCTGGCCGCGCTGGCCGGGCTGGAACCGGCGGCGGTGCTGATTGAGGTGCTGCACGAGGACGGCTCGATGGCGCGCCGTCCCGAGCTGGAAATCTTCGCGGCGAAGCACGGCCTCAAGATCGGCTCGATCGCCGACCTGATCCGCTACCGGCTGGAAACCGAGAAGACCGTGCAGCGCGTGCACGAGGAAAGCGTGCAGACCGAATTCGGCACGTTCCGGCTGGTGGCGTATCGCGACGTGATTCGCCGCGGCCTGCACTTCGCGCTGGTGCGCGGCAGCGTGGACGACGGTGCGCCGGTGCTGTCGCGTGTGCACGTGCGCAACACGCTGTCCGACGTGCTGCATCTGCAGCGCGACGATCTGGGCCTCACCGTCACCGCCGCGCTGCGGCGCATCGCCGACGAGGACCGCGGCGTGCTGCTGGTGCTGTCCGGCGAGGATACGCCGGAGGCGCTGATGGCACGGCTGCAGCGTCAACCCAGCCAGCAGGCGCCGCAGGACGTGCAGCAGCAGGAGTGGCGCCAGCTCGGCCTCGGCGCGCAGATGCTGGCCGACCTTGGCGTGCACCGGCTGCGCGTGCTCGGCACCCCGCGCAAGCTGGTCGGCCTGGCCGGCTTCGGCCTGGAAGTGGTCGAGCACGTGTAGGAGCGCCCTGTGCGCTCCTGCGCAGGAAACCACCCCGCCGGGAACACCTCTGCGTCATGCGCAAGCCACCGCATGGCGACATACTCAAGTCACTCCATCCGCTGACCGCCCATGAACGAAACCCGGGTCCACCTGATCGGTCCCTCCGGCTATCCGCACGATCGCGCCGCGATGGCGCGCGGCGTGACGCGGCTGCGCGAGGCGGGCTGCGCGCTGAGCGGGCTGGCGGCGCTGGAGCGCTGCGAGTTGCGCTACGCCGGCAGCGATGCGCAGCGGGCGGACGATCTCAATGCGCTGGCCACGCGGGAGTCGCTGCCCGACATCGTGCTGGCGATCCGTGGCGGCTACGGTGCCACGCGGCTGCTGGAACACCTGCACTACGACGCGCTGCGCGAGCGATTGACGCCTGCCCATACCGTGCTGGTCGGCCACAGCGACTTCACCGCGATCCAGCTGGCGCTGCACGCCAAGAGCGGGCTGATCACCTTCGGCGGCCCGATGCTGGGGCCGGATTTCGGCGCCGAGGTGGTCAGCGAGTTCACCGCGCGGCATTTCTGGGACACCGTGCGCGCGCCGCAGGCGCAGCTGGCGTGGACATCGCGCGACGAGCGCGAGCTGGATGTCGAGGGGCCGCTGTGGGGCGGCAACCTGGCGATGCTGTGCAGCCTGCTCGGCACGCCGTATTTTCCGCGGATCGACGACGGCATCCTGTTTGTCGAGGACGTCGGCGAGCCGCCGTTCCGGATCGAGCGGCTGCTGTACCAGCTGCACCTGTCCGGTGTGCTGGGCCGCCAGCGCGCGCTGCTGCTCGGCGATTTCAGCCAGTGCCGGCCCGGCAGTTACGACAACGGCTACGGCATGACCGAGGCGTTCGCGCAGATCCGTCGCGTGACGGGCATCCCGGTGATCGACGGCCTGCCGTTCGGCCACGAGCCGGACAAGGCCACCCTGCCGTTCGGCGCGCCGGCGCGGCTGCAGATGTCCGGCCACCGCGTGCAGCTGGGTTTCAGCGGCTATCCGCACCTCCAGCCCTCGTCCTGCGAGCCTGTTCCCTGAGCCTGGACGAGCGGTTTTGGCGCAGTAGGGCGGGCACTGCCCGCCGCTCTGTGCATGCACAGCAGAGAGAAAAGCCGGCGGGCACTGCGCGCCCACACTCCCCGTTCCCCGCCAATCGATTTGGTGCGTGAGCAGGATGTCGGGCAAACCCGTAAAATGACCGGCCAGCCTGGGCCGCGCGTCCACCGAGGAACAACGCAATGAAGATCATCGAAGGCGATTTCGCCACGCCCAAGGGCAAGTTCGCCATCGTCGCCGGCCGCTTCAACGGCTTCGTGGTGGAGCCGCTGGTAGCCG
>JAJXTX010000205.1 GCA_021783385.1 Pseudomonadota bacterium | reverse complement strand
TCGAAGCGGGCGTAAATTTCGCCGATGACGTTCTTGGCAACGGCGTCGGGCTTGATGATGGAAAGGGTGCGCTCCAGCGCCATGCGGATCTGCTCCGGGAAACGGTTTGGGGGAAATGGGACAGCGGGTTGCTTGGCGTGTCCGATGGCTAAATCTGACGAAGATTGAGGATTTAGCGCTCTAAAGTCTGACAGATTCCAACTGATACGCAAGTCATGCGGAGTGTGCCGCGAACGATCGTTTGACGGCTGCAGAGCTGTCCGCGTATGCTCAAACGATCGTTTGAACCGACACGCCGCCGAGGAATCACCCTCCCGTGAACAGCTCCGGCTCCACCAAGGAACGCATACTCGGTGCCGCCGAGGTGCTGTTCGCACAGCACGGCTTCGACGGCGCCTCGCTGCGCCAGCTGACGACCGCTGCCGGGGTCAACCTTGCCGCCGTGAATTACCACTTCGGCTCCAAGGACAAGCTGGTCGAGCAGGTGTTCCGTCGCCGGCTGGACGCGCTCAACCAGCATCGCCTAGCCGAGCTGGCCAAGGTGGTTGGCCAGCCGCAAACCACGCTGGAAGACGTGCTGGCGGCCTATATCCGCCCCGCACTGGAGCTGTCGCACGACGGCAACGGTTCGCTGTTCATGCGCGTGCTGGCGCGGGCGTTTGCCGAGCACGACGACACCTTGCGCCAGTTCCTGTCCGAGAACTACGGTCATGTGATGCGCCAGTTCACCGCCGAATTCGCCCGCCTGTTGCCGCAGCTCAGCAAACCGGAACTCTACTGGCGCATCGACCTGGTTACCGGCGCGCTCACGCACGCGATGTCAGGCTTCGGCATGATCCAGCGCAAGAGCGACGTCAGCGAACAGGTGCATCGCGAGCAGACCGCCCAGCATCTGATCCGTTTCGCCGTCGCCGGGCTGAGCCATCCCTAGACCAGCACTCCAAGGATCAGCATACCCCGTCGATCCGACCGCACCTTTCCATCCCTGTCCGCGTTTGTTTCATCGGAGAAGCCTAATGACCGCTGTACCCCCAAGCCACTCAGCGTTACGCATCCGCAAGGCCGCCGTGCTGGGTGCCGGCGTGATGGGCGCGCAGATCGCCGCCCATCTCACCAATGCCGGCGTCGAGACCGTGCTGTTCGATCTGCCCGCCAGGGATGGCCCGAAGAGCGGCATCGCGCTCAAGGCGATCGCCAACCTCGCGAAGCTGTCGCCGGCCCCGCTGGCCGACAGGAACCTGGCCGCCGCAATCATCCCGGCTAACTACGACGAACATCTGGATCTGCTCAAGGATGTCGACCTGGTGATCGAGGCGATCGCCGAACGGATGGACTGGAAGCTCGACCTGTACCGCAAGATTGCGCCGCACGTGTCGGCCACCGCGGTGCTGGCCTCGAACACCTCCGGCCTGTCGATCAACGGCCTGGCCGAGGCGCTGCCGCAGGAGATGCGCCACCGCTTCACCGGTGTGCACTTCTTCAATCCGCCGCGCTACATGCACCTGGTCGAGGTGATCCCGACTCGGCTCACCGATCCCGCCGTGGTGGCCGGGCTGGAAGCGTTCCTCACGACGACCGTCGGCAAGGGCGTGGTGATCGCCAAGGACACGCCCAACTTCATCGGCAACCGCATCGGCGTGTTCTCGATGCTGGCGGCGATGCACCACACCGACCAGTTCAAGCTTGGCTTCGACACCGTCGACGCGCTGACCGGCCCCGCGCTGGGTCGACCGAAGAGCGCCACCTATCGCACCGCCGACGTGGTGGGTCTGGACACCATGGCGCACGTCATCAAGACGATGGCCGACACCCTGCCCGACGACCCGTGGCATCAGTACTTCAAGGCGCCGACATGGCTGAGTGGCCTGATCGAGAAGGGCGCACTGGGACAGAAGACCGGCGGCGGCTTCTACAAGAAGGTGGGCAAGGACATCGTGGTGCTGGACGTGGCCAAACAGGATTTCCGGCCATCCGAGCAGAAGCCGTCCGACGAGGTCGCCGCGATCCTGGCGATCCGCGATCCGGCCGAGAAGTTCGCCAGGCTGCGTGGCTCCAGCGATCCGCAGGCGCAGTTCCTGTGGGCCAGCTTCCGCGACCTGTTCCACTACACCGCCTACCACCTGGCCGACATCGCCGACACCGCGCGCGACGTCGACTTCGCCATTCGCTGGGGCTACGGCTGGAAGCTCGGCCCGTTCGAGACCTGGCAGGCCGCCGGCTGGCAACAGATCGCCGGCTGGATCAGCGAGGACATCGCCGCCGGCAAGGCCATGAGCAGCGCGCCGCTGCCGGCCTGGGTCACCGACGGCCGCAGCGGCGTGCACGGCAAGGACGGTTCGTGGTCGGCGAGCGCCGGCAGCGACAAGCCGCGCTCGCAGCACCCGGTCTACGCGCGCCAGCTATTCCCCGATCCGCTGCTCGGCGAGAAGTTCGACCAGGGCAGCACGGTGTGGGAAAACGACGGCGTGCGGCTGTGGACGCTGGGCGACGACGGCGTCGGCATCCTGTCGTTCAAGACCAAGATGAACACGGTCAACGATGCCGTGCTCGACGGCATCCAGCACGCGATCAAGCTGGCCGAAGCGAAGCTCAAGGCCGTGGTGATCTGGCAGACCGGCGAGCCGTTTTCCGCCGGCGCGGACCTGAAGGGCGCGCTGGGCCTGCTGCAGGCGGGCAAGGTCGACGAGTTCGAGAAGATGGTGGCCAACTTCCAGGCCACCAGCATGGCGATCAAGTACTCGCTGGTGCCGGTGGTATCAGCCGTGCGCGGCATGGCCTTCGGCGGCGGCTGCGAGTTCCAGATGCATTCGGCGCGCACGGTCGCGGCGCTGGAAAGCTACATCGGCCTGGTCGAAGCCGGCGTCGGTCTGCTGCCGGCCGGCGGTGGCCTGCATGAGCTGGCCGTGCGCGCTGCCAAGGCGAACCCGGGCGATCCGTTCGAGGAGCTGAAGAAGGTGTTCGAGACCATCGCCATGGCCAAGGTCTCGGCCAGCGCATTCGAGGCGAAGAACATGGGCCTGCTGCGCGACAGCGACGTGATCGTGTTCAACAGCTACGAGCTGCTCTACGTCGCCAGGCAGGTGGCCCGTTCGCTCGCCGAAAGCGGCTACCGCCCGCCACTGCCGGGTCGCAACGTGCCGGTCGCCGGCGATGTCGGAACCGCCACCTTCAAGGCCTCACTGGCGAATCTGCAGGCCGGCTACTTCGCTTCGCCGCACGACATCGACATCGCCACACGCATCGCCGACTGCCTTTGCGGCGGCGTGATTGAGCGCGGCTCGCTGGTCGACGAGGAGTGGCTGCTGGCGCTGGAGCGCAAGCACTTCGTGGCGCTGGCGCAGACCGAGAAGACCCAGGCCCGCATCGCCCACACCATGGCCACCGGCAAGCCGCTGAGGAATTAAGCGGGGAACCGGGAACGGGGAACAGGGGATGTGGAGGCCGCTGCAAGCATGTGTTCCACGCCCCGCTCCGAACCCGATCCCAGCCGCCTTTGATTGGAGGGTACGAGAACGACACGTCCAGGCCGGCAGCGACACACCAGCGCCATCTGCACGTTCCCCGTTCCCCGTTCCCCGTTTTCACTCCATTGAGAATCCAGCCATGACCAAGCAAGTGCAAGATGCCTACATCGTCGCAGCCACCCGCAGCCCGGTCGGCAAGGCGCCGCGCGGCGTGTTCCGCAACACCCGTCCCGACGACATGCTCGCCCATGTGATCCGCGCCGTGATGGCACAGTGCCCGGGCATCGACCCGCACCGCATCGGCGACGCCATCATCGGTTGCGCCATGCCCGAGGCCGAGCAGGGCATGAACGTGGCGCGCATCGGCGTGCTGCTGGCGGGCCTGCCCGACACCGTGCCGGGCGTCACCATCAACCGCTTCTGCTCGTCCGGCCTGCAGGCGGTGGCGATGGCCGCCGACCGCATCCGCCTCGGTGAGGACGACCTGATGCTCGCCGGCGGCACCGAGAGCATGAGCATGGTGCCGATGATGGGCCACAAGATCGCCATGAACCCCGCGATCTTCAGCGACGAGAACATCGGCATCGCCTACGGCATGGGCATCACCGCCGAGAACGTGGCCAAGCAGTGGAAGGTCAGCCGCGAGCAGCAGGATGCCTTCGCGGTGGAAAGCCACCGCCGCGCCCTCGCCGCCCAGGCTGCCGGCGAATTCACCGACGAGATCAGCCCGCTCGCGCTGGACGACCATTACCCGAACCTCGCCACCCGCGGCATCGTCACCGACAGCCGCCGCATCGACACCGATGAAGGCCCGCGCGCGGGCACCACGCTGGAGGTGCTGGCCAAGCTGAAAACCGTTTTCCGCAACCCGCAATTCGGCGGCAGCGTCACCGCCGGCAACTCCTCGCAGATGTCCGATGGCGCCGGTGCGGTGATGCTGGCCAGCGAGAAGGCGATCAAGGACTACAACCTCACGCCGCTGGCACGCTTCGTCGGCTTTTCGGTGGCCGGCGTCAAGCCCGAGGTGATGGGCATCGGCCCGAAGGAGGCGATCCCGAAAGTACTGAAGCAGTGCGGACTGAACCAGGATCAGCTGGACTGGATCGAACTCAACGAAGCGTTCGCCGCGCAGGCACTGGCCGTGATGGGTGACCTCAAGCTCGACCCCGCCAAGGTCAACCCGCTCGGCGGCGCCATCGCCCTGGGCCACCCGCTCGGCGCCACCGGCGCCATCCGCATCGCCACGCTGGTGCACGGCATGCGCC
>JAJXTX010000204.1 GCA_021783385.1 Pseudomonadota bacterium | reverse complement strand
AAAGCCATGATTGCCATGACTGTTTTTGTCGGCTAGTTCGCCCGGCGTGTCATTGAGTTTAGGCCAGCGCGCGGCATTCCGCGTCCGACCACAATGGCCAGGCATTTGCAAAACCACGGCTGCGTGGGGATGATGGGGCAATGGTCAAGGGGGCGATGACCATCAAGGTTGGCCATCACGGATCCGGACCACATAGACGATAGCGATCGCGAAAGCACGGATCGTCTTTCCATCGTGTCTCGGGGAGTTAAGCGCGCTCATGCCCAGATTGATCGCGGACTGTCGGATATGACTGCGGCTGGGCGCTACCGCGCATTCATCAGCTACAGCCACCGTGATGCACGCGTGGCTGGCTGGCTCCATCGCAGCCTGGAAGGCTACCGCGTCCCGAAACTCCTGCGCGGCAGCGTGGGCGAGTTCGGCACGGTGCCGGATCGCCTGCAGCCGATCTTTCGCGATCGCGAAGAGCTTGCCAGTGCCGGAGCATTGGGTGAACGGCTGCAACAGGCGCTGGCCGACTCGGACGCGTTGCTGGTCATCTGCTCTCCGGATGCGGCGTGTTCGCGCTGGGTCAATGAAGAAATACTGGCATTCAAGCGGCTCGGTCGCAGTGATCGCATCTACTGCCTGATTGTTGCCGGCGAGCCGAATGCCGGCGACGCGAGCGAGTGTTTTCCTCCGGCGTTGCGTCACGAGATTGAACCGGACGGTCAACTCGGTCAGCAACCCGCCGAACCGATCGCGGCGGACATTCGACCCGGCATGGATGGCAAGGGATTGGCCCGGCTCAAGCTGATCGCCGGCTTGCTCGGCATCAATCTCGACCAACTGCGGAAACGCGAGGCACAAAGACGCCACCGGCGCATGCTGGCAATCATGGTGGCTTCGTTGACCGGCATGACGCTTGCGCTGGCGCTTGCGGGCGCGGCATGGATCGCTCGCAATGATGCGCAGCGGCGGCAATCACAGGCTGAGGGTCTGCTTGGCTACATGCTCGGTGATCTGCGCCAGAGGCTTGACGACAGCAGCCAGGTCGCGTCGATGGACAGTGTCAGTGACAAGCTCGTGGGCTATTTCGCCAGCCTTGATCCACGCGATCTCAATGATGTTGTCCTGACACAGCAAGTACAAGCACTGACCCAGATTGGCCAGGTCCGACTGCGGCAGGCGCGCTACCCGGAGGCGCTCGCCAGCTTCAAGAGTGCCTATCAACGCAGCAAGGCATTGGCCGACAGGCATCCGGGAAATGGGGATCGTCTGTTCGATCGGGGCCAGGCCGAATACTGGGTTGGCTACGTCTATTGGCAAAGTCGCGATCTGGAGCGGGCACAGACGTGGTTGACCCGCTACCGCGATACCTGCCGGACGGTCTATGCGATGGATCCCACGCGTGTCGAATGGCAGCACGAGCTGGCGTATGGAGACAGCAATCTCGCCGTGCTGGAACTCGACCGGGGACGGCTGCAACTGGCCAGCGAAGGTATCCTGCGCTCGCTCGGCATGCTCGAGGCGATTCTGGCCAGGACACCCGACGACCCGCAACTGCTTATGGAAGTCGCCGATCAGATTTCATGGCTTGGCAACGTCGAGGAACAGTCCGGACGCCTGCAGCAGGCTCTGGTATTGGCCTCCACGAAATCACAGGTATTGCGGAATCTGCTGGCCTCGCAGCCCGCCGATCTGAATTGGCAGGCGCAATGGTCGATTGCCGAAACGATGCAATCCGAACGTTTGCTGATACTGGGCGATTACGCCCAGGCTGAAGTCGCGGCCGGCGCCGCAGTTGATCAGATGCGACTGCTTACGGTCCACGATCCAGCCAATCAGGACTGGGCCGAAACATATTTGCGTGCGATCGCGCTGCGGGCCGCGGCGCGGCTGGCTGCAGGCAAGCTGCAGTTGGCCCGCGACGATCTGGCCCTGGCGCAGCCACGGATGGATCTCCTGGCGCATGTCGAACGCGCGAATCGGCTCGTTCTCCGGGACATGATCGACTTGCTCAGCCTGCGCATCATGCTGTCCGTGCAGGACGGCGATCATGCAACCGCCCGCACCGCCGCCCGTGCCCTGCAGACGCTGTACCAGGGGCGGCTGCAGCTCGACTCACCGGAGGCCGTGGGTCGTTACGCTCTGGGCGAGGTGATGATCGGCATGGCAGCAACCGATGCAGGTCGGCCGGGCGATGCCGCAGCCCATTTCACCGCTGCCCGCCGGCAGCTGGCGCCCTTCGTGCGTGGCTCCCGCTACTGGCGCGTACTCGATCCGTCGGCGCGTCTTGCACTGCTTGCCGGCAAACAGGCGGAAGGTGCGCGGATCCGGGCGCAACTGGCCGGCTTCGGCTATGTGCCGTTGATGCCATGGCCAGGGGACGCCGTCCAGAGCGGGTTGAAGAGCGGAAAATGAATGGCATGCAGACATGGGTCTGCACGCTGCCATGGTCTTTGCGGACCAGACCGGTTGGCTGAAATGAATTGAGCGAGCCACCCGGTCTGTCGACGTTCCACCACCCATCCACCAACCCAACACCAACACCTAGGGAGACACACCATGAAGAAGATCATGTTCGCGGCAGCTGTTCTGATGGGTACCTCAGTGGGTAGCGCATTCGGCCAGGGCAGTCCGATCATCACCCTGAGTCTGCACGACACACCCTCGCATGGCTCGGATGGGTACACCAACGTTGCTGCCTGCGGCAGCACCTACAGCTACAAATATTCCGGTGGCACCGGCAATGGCGGCGATGTGACCTTCATCGGACGCAGACCTGTCACCGTCGTACTCAAGCTGAACAACGCCTCGCCCAGCGATCGACGCTACACGTTCGGCGACGTCACGTTCGAGGGAGATGACAATGACCAGCTTTCCTGGTCGGGGAACGCGCCGACCAACGGCGTGATCAACGACAAGAATGATGTCGCGCAGACGGCCAGCTACAAAGTGATGGTGGATGACGCGACAAAAGCCGGCTGCTCGATTCCGTGCGATCCGAAGATCATCAATCAGTAGTGAACCGCCCTGACTTTCTCGCAAGCCCCCACCCTTGAAGGAGGGATAGTTGCGCAAACCAGCCAAACCCTCATCCGTACCCCACCCCCACCACCACAAATCTTGCTCGCCCGCTCGGCAGTTCGGCGGTGAACTCGTCGTCCACGCGCTTCTTCAATGCCGCGCGCGCCAGCGGTGAGTCGATGCTGATCCAGCCTTGTCTGGCGTCGGTCTCGTCGGGGCCGACGATGCGGTAGTGCAGGGTCTCGCCGGTGTCGGTGTTTTCCAGTTCGATGCGGGCACCGAAGAACACCAGTCCGCGGTCGCCGGGGGGGCCTTCGGCGACCTTCAGCGCGGGGATGCGCTTGCTGAGGTAGCGGGCGCGGCGGTCGATTTCGCCGAGCTGCTTCTTGCGGTAGATGTACTCGGCGTTTTCCGAGCGGTCGCCTTCGGCGGCCGCGGCCGCGAGCGCTTTCACCACTTCCGGGCGCAGCACGTGCCACAGGTGGTCGAGCTCGGCCTTCAGCCGCTCGAAGCCGTCGCGGGTGATGATCGCGGTGGAGCCGGGCGCGGGCGGCCGCCAGCGGCTCATGCGGACGGCGCCAGCTGCTGGCGCAGCGCGCGGATCTCTCCCCGCTGCGGATGGTCGGGCCACGCGCCGGCCAGCCGATCAAGCAGCTGCACGGCTTCGCCACGCTGCTCAGCCTGTTCGCCGAGCAGGCGCGCAGCCAGCAGGCCGTAGTGCGGCAGCTGCGGATCGCGCGGCCAGTGCGCCATATAGCCGCGGCACAGGTGCAGCGCGAGCCGGCGCATGCCCAGCCGCGCGGCAAGGTCGGCCAGCTCGCCGCAGCTGCGCGGGTCGTCGGGAATGAAATCCGTGTCGATGCCGCAGCAGTCCTGCAGCACGCCCAGCGCCCGGCGCGACTCGCCCTGGGCGATCAGCGCAGCCATCCAGATCTGGCCGTGCACCAGCAGACCGTCGCGCAGGTTCTGCCGCTGCAGCAGCTGGCGATAGGCCAGGTGCAGCGGCGCCGGCGCCGCGCGGTCCTGCAGCCGCGCCACCAGCATCTGCGTGGCGGCGGCCGGATCGGCGGGCGCCAGCGCCTCGACCTCGGCGAGCAGGATTTCGTCCGCGTCCTGGCCAGCGGCGCGGGCCAGCTTCGGCGCCTCGGGCTCGATGCCGAACCGCTCGTGGCGCTGGTGGATCATCGCGCCCATCAGGTGGAAGGCCAGCACGATCAGGTAGGTGCAGGCGAAGGCGAACAGCGGCAGCGCCAGCAGCCGCGGCAGCAGCGCGGTGCTGACCGAGGCGAGCACGATGGTGAGCGCCAGCAGCAGGTTGATCGCCACCGGAATCAGGTAGGCCATGCCGAAGCCGGCGATCACCCGCTGCCAGTGCAGCGGGTTCAGCGCCAGCGCGAGGTTGCCGTCGAACGCCAGCGACATGTCGATCGCCGGCAGCAGCAGCGCGGAGACGATCAGCACCGGCCACAGCAGGTGCGGAAAGAACACGATCGCCAGCACGCACAGCGCCACCAGCAGCAGATGGATGGCGGTGAGCGCCCAGCCGCTGGCGCTGTTGCCTTCGCTGCCGACATCGGGTGGGTCGGCGTAACCGTGGGCGGTATGCAGCAGGCAGTCGGCGGCATAGCGCCAGGTAGCGGCCCACACCAGCGCACTGGCCAGCGCGCCAACGTAGGACGGCAGCAGGCCCACGTAATGGATCAGCGTCAGCACCGCGCAGGTGGCCAGCCC
>JAJXTX010000203.1 GCA_021783385.1 Pseudomonadota bacterium | reverse complement strand
CAGAGCGCGCCGCAGATCGCCGCCGCCGCCGAGGCGCTGGGCGGCTCGCTCAGCGCCGCCGCCGGCTGGGACGAGAGCGCGGTGGGCATCACCGTGACCACGCCGAAGCTGCCGCAGGCGCTGCACCTGCTGGCCGAGGTGGTGTGCCGGCCGGACTTCAGCGTGGCCGAGCTGAAGCGGGCCAAGGCGCAGGCCGACGACGACCTGCGGCTGATGCTCAGCCGGCCCACCGCGCTGGCCTCGCTGGCGGCCAGCCGTGGCGTGTTCGGCAGCGGCGCCTACGGCCACTCGCGCAGCGGCACGCCGGCGTCGATCGCGCGGATCACCCGTGCCGAGGTGCAGCAGCTGCACGCGCGACTGTACCGGCCGGACAACGCGATCCTGATCCTCGCCGGCGATGTCACGCCGGCGCAGGCGCTGCAGCTGGCGCAGGCCAGCTTCGGTCACTGGAAAAGGCCTGCGGCGCCGCTGCCGGCCAAACCGGTCGGTGCCGCAGCCAGCCAGCTGCCGGCGATCCTGCTGATCGACCAGCGCGGCGCCGGTCAGGCCGGGGTGATCGCGGCGCACGCCGCGCCGCCGCGCCAGCACGCCGATTACTACGCCGGGCTGGTCGCCAATGCGGTGCTCGGCGGCTCGTATTCGGCGCGTCTGAACGAGGAAATCCGTATCAGGCGCGGGCTGTCCTATGGCGCCAGCAGCCGGCTGGAACCGCTCGGCGATGCCGGGCTGTGGCTGGCCGCGGCGCAGACCAAGAACCCGTCGGCGCCGCAGGTGGTGGCACTGATGCTGGGCGAGTTCCAGCGCCTCGGCAGCCAGCCGGTCGACCCGCAGGAGCTGGCCGCGCGCAAGGCCACGCTGATCGGCGCCTACGGTCGCAGCCTGGAAACCACCGCCGGGCTGGCCGAGCAGGTCGGCAAGCTGGCGGTGTACGGTCTGCCGCTGGACGGCATCGGCCAGTACATCGCGCGCGTGCAGGCGGTCACCCCGCAGCAGGTCGAAGCCTATGCGCACCGCTATCTGGGCGTGGCAGGCAGCAAGGTGGTGGTGGTCGGCGACGCCGCCCAGTTCGCCGCGGCGATCCGCCAGGCGCATCCGCACGCCGAGCTGCTGCAGTCGACCGCACTGGATCTGGACAGCCCCAGCCTGCAGGCTCCGCCCAGTGCCGGATCCGCGAAGCCGCATTGAACCGCCTGCGGCTGTCGCAGCATGAGCCTCTGCCAGCGGACTCGGCGCGCGCCGGGTCCGCTGCTCAATGGCCGCCGGCCGCGGCGGCGGTCTTGGCGATGAACGGCGGCTTGGCCAGCCAGATCACGAATACCAGCGCGATGAAGATCCAGCCGAGCACGCGGAACACCTCGTCGAAGCCGATCTGGTAGCCCTGCTGGGTGATCATGTTGTTGATCAGGCTGCCGGCCAGTCGGGTGTCGCCGTGGCCCAGCTGGCGCAGCGACGCCTGCGCGATCGGGTTGTAGGCGGTGATGCCCTCGGCCAGCTGCTCGTGATGCACCACCGCGCGCCGGTCCCACATCAGCGTGGTGAGCGACGCGGCGAAGCTGCCGCCCAGCGTGCGCAGGAAGGTGGCCAGGCCGGAGCCGGCGGCGATCTCGTTCTGCTGCAGGTCCGACAGCAGGATCGACAGGACCGGCATGAAGAACAGCGCCACGCCCAGGCCCTGCAACAGCTGCACCATGGCCACGTGCTGGAAGTCGACGCCCAGATAGAAGTCCGAACGCAGAAAACAGGTGATGCCCATCACCACGAACGCGATCGAGCCCACCAGCCGCAGGTCGAACCGATTGGCGTACTTGCCCACGAAGACCGTCAGCAGCACCGGGATGATGCCCAGCGGCGCCGTGGCGTAACCGGCCCAGGTGGAGGTGTAGCCGAGGTTGCGCTGCAGCCACAGTGGCACCAGCAGGCCGATGCTGAAAAACGCGGCATAGGCCAGCACCAGCGCCAGCGTGCCGGCGCTGAAGTTGCGGTGGCGGAACAGTTTCAGGTTGACGATCGGATCCTTGTCGGTGAGTTCCCAGATCAGGAACACCGCCAGCGCCACCGCGGAGATGATGCTGGTGACCACGATGAAGGTGGAGTTGAACCAGTCCTCGTCGTTGCCCTTGTCCAGCACGATCTGCAGCGCGCCGACGCCGATGATCAGGCTGATCAGGCCGACGTAGTCCATCTTCGGCCGCTCGGTGGTTTCCACCCGGCCCTTCATCTGGTTCGCCACCACCATGCTGGCGAAGATGCCGATCGGCACGTTGATGAAGAAGATCCACGGCCACGAATAGTTGTCGGTGATCAGGCCGCCCAGGATCGGCCCGGCGATCGGCGCCACCACCGTCACCATCGCCAGCAGCGCCAGCGCCATGCCGCGCTTGGCTGGCGGATAGATGCCGATCAGCATGCTCTGGGTGATCGGATACATCGGCCCGGCCACCGCGCCCTGGATCGCGCGGAACACGATCAGCATGCCCATGCTCTGCGAGATGCCGCACAGGAACGAGGTCAGCGCGAACAGCAGGGTCGACCACACGAACAGCTTCACCTCGCCGAAGCGGCGCGTGAGAAAGCCGGTCAGCGGCAGCGAGATGGCCATGCTCACCGCGAACGAAGTGATCACCCAGGTGCTCTGGTTCGAGCTGACGCCGAGGTTGCCGGCAATCGTCGGCAGCGAGACGTTGGCGATCGTGGTGTCCAGCACCTGCATGAAGGTGGCCAGCGACAGGCCGATCGTGCTGAGCGCCAGGTTGGGTGGACGGAAGGGTGTGGTCATCGGAATCAGTCAAGGTTGTAGGAGCGCACCCTGTGCGCGATGTTTTCACGACATGCAGCAAGGGCATCGCGCGCAGGGCACGCGCCTACAGGGTCATTTCCTGCCGCCCATGTTGGCGTGGATGATCTGCGCGATCGCCGCGTCGGCCTTCACCAGCTGCTGCTTGTAGATGTCGGTGCTGAACACCGGCTGGGTCGGCGAATGCTGCGCCAGCGTCGGGCCGCTGCGGTCGTGCAGGTTCACTTCCACGTTCAGCGACATGCCCAGCCGCAGCGGGTGGCGCTCGAGCTGCTGCGGATCGGTGAACACCACGCGCACCGGAATGCGCTGCACGATCTTGATCCAGTTGCCGGTGGCGTTCTGCGCCGGCAGCAGCGAGAACGCGCTGCCGGTACCCACGCCCAGGCTTTCGACCTTGCCCTTGTACTGCACCGAGCTGCCGTAGACGTCGGAGTCGATCGTCACCGGCTGGCCGATGCGCATGTGGGTGAGCTGGGTCTCCTTGAAGTTGGCATCCACCCATACGCCGTGCAGCGGCACCACCGCCATCAGCGCGGTGCCGGGCAGCACGCGCTGGCCGACCTGCACGGTGCGTTTGGCCACATAGCCGTCCACCGGTGCCACCAGGCTGGTGCGCGCGTCATCCAGGTAGGCCGCGCGCAATCTGGCCGCCGCCGCCTGCACGTCCGGGTGCGAGGCGACCACGGTATCGTCGACCAGCACCTTGCTGGTCTGGAACTGCTGCTGCGCGGTGATCAGCGCGCTTTCGGCAGCGCTCAGCGCGTCGCGCGCATGCGCCAGCTCCTCGGCCGAGATCGCGCCGGACCTGGCCAGTCCCACGCGCCGGTTGTAGTCAGCGCGCGCCTTCTCCACCGCCACCTTGCGGATCGCCATATCGGCCTGCGCACCGTTGACGTTGCTGTACAGGCCGCGCACCTTGCGCACGGTGTTGGCGAGGTTGGCCTTGGCCTCGGCCAGCAGCACATCGGCGTCGCTGGGGTCGAAGCGCACCAGTACCTCGCCGGCGTGCACGCGGTCGCCGTCATCGGCGCCGATGCTGACCACGCTGCCGGCGATCTGCGGCGTGATCTGCACCACGTTGCCGTTGACGTAGGCATCGTCGGTGCTCTCGTACCAGCGGCCGTCGAGGAAGTACCACAGCGCCCAGGCGATCACGCCGAGTACGACGATCACGGCAAGCAGGCGCAGCAGCAGGCCGCGCGGGCTTTTCCTGGGCGGAGCGGTGGCGGCCGGGCTGGCGGCCGCGTGGGCGGAGGAATCGGGTTGGCTGGACATGCTGCTGCCTCAGGAACGTGAAGTGCTGGAAGAGGGGGTGGGTGCGGCGGGGGTGGCCGCTGCCGGCGCCGCGGAAGCGGGGGGAAGCTCATGCGGCGTGGGCCGGTAACCGCCGCCGAGCGCCTGGATCAGCTGCACCGAGCGTTCGACCTGCTGCGCCTGCAACGCGGCCATGCCGCGTTCGGCGGCAAGCAGCTGCCGGCGCACGCCGAGCGCTTCCAGATAGCTGCCGACACCGGCCCGATAACGCTGCTGTGCCAGCTGCCACGCGCCGCGGGCGGCGTCCTGCGCGCGCTGCTGGGCGGCGATCTGCGCACGCAGCGACTGCAGCGCGGAGAGCCCGTCGGTGACCTGGTTGACGGCCCCGACCAGCGCCTGGTTGTACTGCGCCACGGCCAGGTCGTATTGCGCATCGCGGCCGCGCAGGTTCGCGCGCAGGCGGCCGCCGTCGAAGATCGGCAGGCTGATCGAGGGCCCCAGCTGATAGAACCGCGCAGGCAGCTCGAACAGGTTGCGCCCGCCCAGCGTGATCAGGCCGGCCATCGCGCCGATGCTGACGTTCGGCAGGAACTCGGTCTTCGCCGCCTGGATGTCCTTGCTTGCCGCCTCGACCCGCCAGCGCGCGGCGACCAGGTCGGCGCGGTGGCCGAGCAGGTCCACCGGCAGGTTGTCCGGCACCGCCAGCTCGGCCGGCTGCAGCAGCTGCGG
>JAJXTX010000202.1 GCA_021783385.1 Pseudomonadota bacterium | reverse complement strand
GGTCTGCACCGTTCCAGGCGCAGCCGCCGCCAGCGGCGGCTGCGCAGTTTCGACGAATGACTGCAAACGTCAGGCCGCCCATCCTTGAACGCATCCACCAGGAGTACCGCATGAATACCCGACACCTTACCCTCACCCTCGTGTGTGCAGCCGTGCTGGCCGGACTGGCCGCCATGCCTGCGATGGCGCAGAGCACGACGGCATCCGGCACCGGCACCACCTCGACCAGCACCACCCGGGAGTCGACCCGGCTGAGCAGCGAGTTCTCCACCTTCGCTGGTTCGGATGCGAACGCACAGGCGCTGGTGAACGGCTTGCGCAATGGCACCGCGATCGTTCTGGATCAGGTGACCCAGAATGCCGATGGCACCAGCACCACCGCCAGCACCACGATCCAGCCGGTCACCGGCAAGCTGGGCTACGGCAATGTGAAAATCGCGCTCTCACTGGCCGAGGCCAGCCTGGCCAAGGCGGGCATCACCGATCCGACGGCGGCCGAGATTGCCGCCGCGCTCAATGGCGGCAGCCTGACCCTGGCCGACGGCACCACGGTTGACCTCCAGGGCGTGCTGGCCGCTCGGGCGTCCGGCGAAGGCTGGGGCCAGATCGCCAACAGCATGGGTTTCAAGCTGGGTGACGTGATGCGCTCGCCGAAAGCCGCCGGCGCGGGTGCGCAGGCCGATGCCCACGTCCACGGCCAGGCGGGAGGTGTCGACGCCCATGCCAATGCCAGCGCCAGCGGCGATTTCGGCAAGAGTCAGATCACCGACCATCCCACCGGCATGAGCGCGATCGACCGTCCGCAAGTGCCGCAGCGCCCGACCCTGCCGGATCGTCCGCAGATCCCGAGCCGTCCGCAGATCCCTGATCACGCCGGTCGTCCGGGCGGCTGATACGTCATGCATCGGCCACACTCACGGGCGCGGCGACATGCCGTGCCCGTTCCATCGACTCACAAGGATTCACTGCGTATGCGCAAGACAACGAACTGGATGGTGCTCGGCAGCCTGCTGCTGGCCGGCGTATCGGCCGCACACGCCGCTGACCGCTTCAGCCTCAGCACGGGTGCCAACTACAGCAGCGGCAAGTACGGCACCAGTACCACCACGGACATCTGGTCGGTTCCGTTCACCGCCGAGTACCAGAGCGACCGCTGGACCTTCAAGCTGATCGTTCCCTACGTCAGCATCACCGGCGCGGGCAACGTCATTCCCGGCACCGGCCCGGTCAGGAACAGCAACCCGCTTGGCCGCGGTCTGGGCCACCTGCTGGGGGGCAATCCCAACCCCGCTCCCGGCAGCACTTCGACCACGAGCGCCAGGACATCGGCCTCCGGCCTGGGTGACGTGGTCGCCTCGGCGGGCTACACCGTGCTCACCAGCGCGGACCGCAGCTTCGGCCTCGACCTGACCGGCAAGGTGAAATTCGGCACCGCTGACGCCAACAAGGGACTGGGCACGGGGCAGAACGACTACGGCCTGGCGCTGGACACCTACAAGGTGCTCGGCCGGTGGACGCCGTTTGGCGGCGTGGGCTGGACCAAGTACGGCAGCTCGCAGTACATCCGCCTGAAGAACGGGTTTGACGCCAATGCCGGCATTAATTACCGGGTCGCCGCGACCGACAACGTGGGCGTGTATTACTACTACCGCCAGCGGATCGCCGTGGGCGGCGCCAGCCAGAGCGAGCTCACCGCCTACTTGAACCACGACTTCGGCAACCATGTCCGTCTGCAGGGCTATGCGCTGGGCGGCATGGCCAACGGCAGCCCCGACTGGGGTGCCGGCGCTTCGCTCAAGTACACCTTCTGAGCGTTCCGTGCGGGATCGACGCAAGGGCGCCCTGGTCAACCAGGGCGCCCTTGCACATGCGCTGCGGACTCAGCCCTTCCTGATGGCGAAATCCTGCGTGGCCACCGGCTTGCCGTCGAGCGAGATCTCCACCTTGTACTTGCCGGCCGGCCACAGGTCGGGGTTCTCCACCTTGAAGGTAGTGACAGCCGGACCGTCGGTGGCGATCGACTGGCTGACGCTGCTGACCAGCTGGCCCTGGCCTTCCAGATAGCTCCACTTGGCATTCAGCGTGGCGCCACCGCTGCTGCCCTCGGTGGCGACGCTGGCGTAGAGGGTCTTGTCGCTGGCGGCGAAACTGCTGCCGGGGCGGCTGATCCTGTGCTCGGCATTCACGGCGTCGCCCAGCGTCACCTTGGCGACCGTCAGCGGAGCCTTGGCCGGTGCCGTCGCGACGGCCGCCGCAGCGGTTGGCGCGGCTGCGCTGGCCGCCGTGCTGCTGGCGGCAGGAGTAGCGGTAGCGGGTGCGGCGGCGCTGCCGGCAGCGGTCGGTACGGTTGCCGCGGGCGCCGGTGCGGTGGTGCTGGCGGCGACCGGCGGGTTGGCCGGGACGGCGGGCGGCTGCTTGCCGCAGGCGCTCAGCAGCAGGCTGCCGAGCACGGCGCTGCAAACGGTCGTGGTGCGTGAGGCGAGTTTCATGCGCGGACTCCTGGGTCGGTGATCTGGCGGACAAACGCATCCTGCGCGTGACCGGGGGGCGGCAGGGTGCATGGGTCAGGTTGCCAAGGCTAACGTCGCGCACGTGAAGCGCCGATTAGCGAATCGCACCCACGGGCTGAACTTTCGCGCGTGCATGCTGCGCTGCGTGGTCGGCAGCCGCGCCTGCGCGCAACGCTTGCCAGCAAGAACTTGCGCGGCCGTGCCGGCCCTACTGGCGCGCGCTGCGCAGGTTGTCGGGCGTGGCTGGCACGCTGCTGCGGAACGGATTGATGTCCAGCCCGCCGCGGCGGGTGTAGCGCGCGTACACGCTGAGCTGCTGCGGCGCGCAGCGCTGCGTGAGGTCCATGAAGATGCGCTCCACGCACTGCTCGTGGAAGTCGCTGTGGTTGCGGAACGAGACCAGGTAGCGCAGCAGCCCGGCGTGGTCGATCGGCGCGCCGCGATAGGCGATCTGCACGCTGGCCCAGTCCGGCTGGCCGGTGACCGGGCAGTTGGAGCGCAACAGGTGCGAGACCAGGCTCTCCGCGATCGCCGCGCCGGCGTGGTCGGCCTGCAGGAAATCGGCCTGCGGCGGGCCGTAGTCGTCGACGTCGAGCTGTTGCCCGTCGAGCAGATGGCCGTCCAGATCGGTGAAGCGCTGCGCACGGGCAGCGACCGTGCCCAGCTGCACGCCGATCACCGCGCCGGCCGCCGCCGACAGGTCGTGCCGCAGCGTGGCGGTGAGCGTGCCGGCGTCGGCGATGCGCTCGCCCGCGAAGCTGTTGAGGTACAGCTTGAGCGATTTCGATTCGATGATGTGCGGCGAGCTGGCGGGCACGCGGAACTCGGCGATAGCCACCTCGGGTTTGCCGCGCAGGTCGAGCCACGACAGCTCGTACGCGTTCCAGATATCGACGCCGTGGAACGGCAGCAGTTCGGCCACGCCGATCTGCGCGCGCTGGTCGGCGCGCGCGATCGGAAACAGCAGGCGGGGATCGTAGCGCCCGGTGTAGACGGTGTCCTTGCCGAGCGGGGAGTGGTCGGGTGTGCTCATGCCGCCAGTGTAGCGAACGCGCCTGCACGGCTCGCCATCGGGCAAGCCGTGCGACACGGTCAGAGGTTGACGCCGCGCATGGTGGCCTCGGGGTAGCGCATGCCGGCAGCGGCGTCGGGCGGGAACACCGCGTCGATCGCCGCCAGCTCGGCGGCGCTCAGCCGCACGTCGAGCGCGCCGAGGTTTTCGTCCAGCCGCTTGCGCTTCTTGGTGCCGGGAATCGCCACCACGTCGTCGCCCTGCGCCAGCACCCAGGCCAGCGCCAGCTGTGCCGGCGTGCAGCCCTTGTCCGCCGCCAGCGCCTTGACCTGCTCGACCAGCCGCAGGTTGCGGGTGAAATTGTCGCCGATGAAGCGCGGGCTGCTGCGGCGGTAGTCGTCGGCGTCGAAATCCTCCGGCTTGCTGATCGCACCGGTGAGAAAGCCGCGGCCCAGCGGCGAATACGCGACCAGGCTCACGCCGAGCTTGCGGCAGGCGGCCAGCATGCCGTTGCTCTGCGTATCGCGCGTCCACAGCGAAAACTCACTCTGCAGCGCGGCGATCGGATGCACCTTGCACGCCCGCTCCAGGGTGGCGCCGGAGGCCTCGGACAGGCCCAGGAAACGCACCTTGCCGGCCTGCACCAGCCCGGCCATCGCGCCCACCGTCTCTTCGATCGGCACGCTCGGATCGACGCGGTGCTGGTAGTACAGGTCGATGCAGTCGATGCCCAGCCGCTTCAGGCTGGCGTCGCAGGCGGCCCGCACGTAATCCGGCTTGCCGCTGATGCCGCGCACGGTGGGGTCGCTGGCGTCGCGCACGATGCCGAACTTGGTCGCGATGAAGGCCTCTTCGCGGCGACCCTGGATCGCCTTGCCGACCAGCTCCTCGTTGACGAACGGGCCATACATGTCGGCGGTGTCGAGCAGGTTCAGGCCGCGGTCGAGCGCATGCCGGATGGTGGCGATGGACTCGGCGTCGTCGCGCCCGCCGTAGAAATCGCTCATGCCCATGCAGCCCAGGCCAAGGGCGGAAACCAGCGGGCCGTGGTGGCCGAGGGTGCGCTTCTGCATCGAGGTATCTCCGTGATCGGATGGAAAGGGAGCGCCGCGATCGCCAGCCCGCGGCAGGGCAATCGCATCATTGTGCATGCCGCCGCGTTGCCGATAAATGAAAAGTGGGCCAACGCCATTCCATCAGTGCCGGCCATCACGGATCGCGTCGAAGCCATGCGGCGGTCCAGTCGCATCCTCGAGCGGGGCAGCTTCACCGCGGTGGCGCGGAT
>JAJXTX010000201.1 GCA_021783385.1 Pseudomonadota bacterium | reverse complement strand
TCGACCGCGGCGCTGGTCGGCACGGCATTGAGCGCGCCGCCGTTGCTCCAGTCGATCTCGTACTGCAGGCGCTGGTTGGTCTGCCGGTCGACCCAGCCGCCGAGGTGCACCTCGCCGGGGCCGAGGTCGTGGCTCAGTCGCAGGATGTCGCCGATCGAGCGGTAGTCCATGCGCATGCGCTGGCCGGGCACGTCGTTCGGCCCGTACACGGTGCCGTTCGGCTGCTCGCCGTTCGGATCGGAACCGTTGTAGCCCTTGTGCCGGTAGCCGTAGGTGTAAAGCTTGTCGCCCACGGTCCAGCCGGCCAGCGTGGTCTCCAGGTCGAGGTATTCGAAGTCGGTGCTGATGTCGTCGAAGTTGTAGCCGTAATAGGACTGGCTGGTGGGATCGGTGCTGAGGCCGTAGTTGGGCCCGTACTGCGCGATCTGCGCCCGTGTGGCGCCGAGGGACACGTTCTGGTGCAGCCGCGTGAGATTGCTGGCGAAGGTCAGCGTGGTGTCATTGCCCAGTGGCTGGATCACCTTGGTGAAGAAGTTCTGGCGGTTCTGACCGGCATGCGTCAGATAGCCGTCCGAACTGAGATTCTTCGCGCTGAAGTAGGCGGTGGTGCCGCCGTATCGGGCGAGCTTGCCGGTGTCGAAGCGCAAGCCCTCGACCTGGGTGTTGAAGCTGGCCACGCTGAAAAACGGATTGACTGACATCACCGGCTCGGGGTCTTTCGAATCCACCGACAGGGTGCCGCCGAAGGTGGCATTGCCCAGCGTGCGCGCGCTGCCGGGGCCGCGGTCGACGGTGACCTGGCCGATGTCCTGCGGCATGAAATACGAGGTCGAGTGCTGGGTGAAGTCGTTCGAGTCGCCCCACGGAATGCCGTCGAAGGCGACGTTGTACTCGCCGTTCTGGAAGCCGCGTATCGACAGGCCCTGCGACTCCATCAGGCCGGGGCCGTTCGGATCGACGTCGGACACGCTGGGCGCGATCTTCACGATGTCGCTGTAGTTGGCGCTGGCCGCGGCGACGTTCTCGATGTAGCGGTCACCAATGATCGATTGCGGCTCGGTGGCCACCAGCGATGCCTGCGACGGCGCCTGGTCGCCGGTGGTTTCGGCGCCCGCCTTCACCACGATCTTCTTCAGCTGGGTGATCCGCGTGTTGCTGCCCATCGTGCCGGTGGTGCCCGGCGGAGGCGTCGCAGCGGCATCGACGGCGTGCGCACTGCGCAGCGGCAGCATCACGACAAGCAGACCGAGCGCAGTGGCCACGGCAGTGGCGAGCGCGCGGGGCTGCGCCAGGGAATTGGTAGTCATGGATGTTTCTCTCGGGGCAGTGGCGAACGACATGTCAGATGACCGCGAAGTCTTGGCATTGGAGATGTCAGCGCGGTTACCCCGGGATGTCAGCGCTGACGAAAGTTCCTGCGGCAACTCGGTCGGCTTTGACTGGCAGCCGGGCAACGGCCGCTGCCCGATGGCAGCGTGCTGGTCAGCGACGAGCTGGCCGGCACCGTGTATCGGGTCACCTGGCGCACGCCGTGAGGCGGTTGTGCGGGCCGCCAGCCGCCCCAAGTACTAAGCGTTCCTTCCAGCGGAGAGATGCCATGCAGCTACGCAGTGAAAGTTTTGCAACGGGTCAGCCGATCCCGGCCAGGTTCGCGTTCGGCCAGCTCGCCGCCGGCGCGCCGATGGCGCTGTCGGACAACCGCAGCCCCCATCTGGCGTGGAAGGGTGCGCCGGCCGGCACGCGCTCGTTCGTGCTCACCTGCATCGACCCCGACGTGCCCAGCCGCGGCGACGATGTGAACCAGCCCGGCCGCACGGTGCCGGCCGACTTGCCACGGGTGGAGTTCGTGCACTGGCTGATGGCCGACATTCCCGCCGAATGCGGTGAGCTGGCTGCCGGCGCCTGCAGCGACGAGGTCACCCCGCGTGGCAAGCGCCAGCCGTTCGGGCCGCCGGGCAGCGTGCAGGGCGTCAACGACTACACCGGCTGGTTCGCCGGCGACGCCGGGATGGCCGGCAGCTATCTGGGCTACGACGGCCCGTGCCCGCCGTGGAACGACGCGCGGCTGCATCACTACCACTTCACGCTGAGCGCGCTGGATGTGCCCACGCTGGGGCTGGCCAAAGGCTTCACGCTGGCCGAACTGCGCGCGGCGATGGCCGGCCACGTGCTGGACGAGGCGGCGATCGTCGGCACCTACAGCCTCAATCCGGCGCTGCGGGGGGCCGGCCACGGCTAGCCGGGCTAGCCGGGCGCGCGTCGGCAGCGCGTGCACGGCGATGCCGGCCTTCTTCACATGCGCATGGCGGCGGCTATGGGTGAATGGCGCCACACGGCCGTCGCGGTCGCCTCCGGCTTCCCCCTTCCAGGCTTTCCCTTTCGAGAGGACACCGCCATGCTTCACTACGCACTGGTCTTTCTGGTCATCGCCATCATCGCCGCCGTGCTCGGGTTCGGCGGCATTGCGGGCGCTGCTGCCGGTATCGCGAAGATCCTGTTCATCATCTTCCTGATCCTGGCGATCATCGCGTTTTTCCGCCGCGCCAGCTGAGCAGCCGGATACTGCGAGCGCGTCGAGCCATCCCGATTTCCTACCGGAGCACCCCATGAACAAGCAGGTCACCACCCCCGAAACGCTGGCCGCCAGCAGCCGCATCGACGAGAGCGCCGAGCGCATCAAGCAGGCTACCAGCAGCGCCGTCAGCAGCACCAAGGAAGCGGTCGACCGTGTCGCCGACCACGTCGAGGAAGGTCTGCATCGGGCCACCGACAAGGCCGCCGATGCGGCCAGCCGCGCCACCGACAAGGCGGCCGAGCTCGGCGAGCGCGGCCGCGAGGTCTATGACGAAACCATGGATCGCGCCGATGCGTGGCTGGAGCAGGCGCGCGAGTACGTGCGCGAGAAGCCGGTACAGTCGGTGGCGATCGCGCTGGGCGCCGGCTGGCTGCTCGGACGCATCCTGCGTCGCTGAGCGGCATCGCCGCGGGGGGATCCATGCACGAGCAGGCCGAACCTGTCCACGACGCGGCAGCGCCCAACGCGGTGCCGCCGCCGGCGCCGTCCACCGGCCTGCTTGACGAGCTGGCGCAGTTGGTCCGCGCGGTGCGCCAGCTGTTCGGCGCCCAGCTGCAGCTGCTCGCGGCGGAGCTCGGGCTGGCGCGCAGCGCGGTGTCGTGGATGCTGCTCGCCGGGCTGGCCGCCACCGTGGCCGGCGTCGGGCTGGGCCTGAGCGTGCTGGCTTTCATCGGCCTGCTGCTGGCCAAGTGGTTTGGCTCGTGGCTGCTGGCGCTGCTGGCGCTATGCGCGCTGCAGCTGCTGTTTCTGTTCGGCGCGATCCTGCTGTTTCGCCGCTGCATGCACTGGCTGAGCCTGCCGGCCACCCGCGGTGAATGGGGTGCGATGATGCGCGACACCGTGCGCGCGGCCGATCGCCGCGTCGAGGCCGACGGCGCCCGCAGGCAGGAGTCGACATGAACATTTTCCAACGTGTGGCACGGGTGCGCGCGGCCCATGTGCGCATGCGCGCGGCGCGGCTGGCAGTGAGCCCGCCGGCCGCGGCGCTGCTGGCGCGCGGCAAGCGGCATCCGCTGGGCACGGTGGGTGCGGCGGCCGGCGCCGGCTTCGTGCTGGGCCGGCTCAACGTGCATCCGCTGCGCATCCCGGGCTTCGGTGCGCTGCTCGGCGGCGGCCTTGCCGAGGCGGTTGCCTACGGGACCCGGCTGATCGCCGAGCTGGGTCCGGCCGCGTTCGCCGCCGAGCGTCACCGCGAGCCATCCGTGCCGCCGCCAGCCGGCGACGACACGCCGTGAGCGTCGATCCCGAAGCGCTGGCGCTCCCGCCCGACGGCCTGCCGGAACATGGCGCGGTGCCGCCGCTGGCGCAGGTCGCGCCGGGTTATCCGCCGCGGCAGATGGCGCGCGGGCTGCAGACCACGCGCGGCATGCGCCGCCACCTGCGCGCGGTGCGCGGGCTGCTCGGCGCGCTGCTGTTTCTGGCGCTGATGTATACCGCCACGCTGACCCGCGCGCTGCTGATCCCGCTGGTGCTGGCCGCGTTCCTCGGCCTGGCGCTGAACCCGGTGGTGGCGGCCGGCACGCGCTGGCATCTGCCGCGCTGGCTCAGCGCCAGTGTGCTGATGCTCGCCCTGCTGCTCGGCCTCGGCGGTGGCATCGGGCTGCTGGCGCAGCCGGCGATCGGCTGGTTCCACGGCGCGCCGGCGGCAATCCGCCATTTCATGCCCAAGCTCAAGAGCATGACCCAGCCGCTGGAGGCGGCCAACCGCGCCACCCAGAGTCTGGTCAACACGCAGAACCCGCGCGCCGTCGCTCCGGCGCCGGCCGCGGTGGCGATCACCGCCTGGGACGTGGTGTCGACCGCGCCGAAGGTGCTGGCGGCGGTGCTCGGCGTGATGCTGCTGGTGTTCTTCTTTCTGGTGTTCGGCGACTCGATGCTGCGCCGGCTGGTGGAGATCACGCCGGGCTTTGCCTACAAGCGGCACGCGGTGGCGATCGTGCGCGGCATTCAGACCGAGGTGTCGCGCTACCTGCTCACCGCGCTGCTGATCAATGCCGGGCTGGGCGCGCTGACTGCGGCGATGCTGTGGATCTACAAGATGCCCGACCCGCTGCTGTGGGGCACGGTGGCGATGTTCGCCAATTTCATCCCCTACGTGGGCGCAATCTGCACGGCGATCATCCTCGCCCTGGTCGGCGTGCTCAGCACCAATGACGTCACGCTGCACGCCTTTCTGCCGGCGCTGACCTTCTCGACCATCACGGTGCTGGAAGGCAACCTGATCACGCCGATGATCCAGGG
>JAJXTX010000200.1:3431-4840 GCA_021783385.1 Pseudomonadota bacterium | reverse complement strand
GATTTCGCCGACGGTTATCGCTCGGAAATCCTGCCGCAGCTGCCGTACTGGATCCAGGCGGTGGCCGGCTCGCTCAGCGCCGGCCTGCTGCTGTTCGTCGACTACGGCTACGTGCGCCGCGAGTTCTACCTGGCCGAGCGCGACGATGGCACGCTGATGGCGCATTACCGCCATCGCGCGCACAACGATCCGCTGTATCTGCCGGGACTGAACGACCTCACCGCGTCGGTCGATTTCACCGCGCTGGCCGAGGCCGGCCACAGCGCCGGATTCGAGGTGGCTGGCTATCTGCCGCAGGCGCAGTTCCTGCTCGGTGCGGGCCTGCAGGAGGTGTTCGAGCAGGCGCAGGCCGCGGCCGGTGACGAGCACGGCCGCTACCGGCTGGCGCAGCAGGTGAAGAAGCTGATGCTGCCCGACCAGATGGGCGAGCGCTTCCAGGCGATGCTGCTGGCCCGCGGCCTCGACCGGCTGCCGCTGCCGGCCGGGTTGCTGCAGGCCGATCAGCGCGGCCGGCTGTAGCTGCGGCGCGATCAGCCGCCCGCTGAAGCCTGCGCCTGAGCAGTCTTCAGCTGCTGCAACGCGTCGATCCGCGCGGCTTCCAGCGCCTTGCCGATGGCCACGCCGGACAGCCCCTGCGCCACGAACGCGGCGGCGTCGACCGCGGCGGCGGCGGCGCGCGCTGCGCGCATATATGCGGCCTGCGGGTAGGCGTCCTGCGCATGGCCGAGCCGGCCGCGCTTGTCGGCTTCGCAGGCGGCCAGGAACAGCTCCAGCCGCGCGGGCCGGCGCAGCGCATCCAGCGCGCCCAGCAGCTTCAGCACGGTGGCCGGTTTCAGCTCGAACGCGCGATGCGCGTTGAGGTGTTCGCGGCAGACCTGCTCGGCCAGCGCGGCGTGTTCGGTCGGCACCTTCAGCCGCGCGGCCAGCGCGCGCAGCGGTGCCACGCCGCGATGCTCGTGCCCGATGTGACGCGGCAACTCATCGGCGGGCGTCAGTGCCTTGCCGAGGTCATGCACCAGCGCGCAGAAGCCGACCACGTCGTTGCCCGGCGCGATGGCCGCGGCCGCATCCAGCACCAGTTCCAGATGCGCGCCGGTGTCGATCTCCGGATGGAACTCGGCGCGCTGCGGCACGCCGTACACCGCGTCGACTTCGGGAAACAGCACCGCCAGCGCGCCGCATTCGCGCAGCACGCGCAGGAACGCGGACGGCTGCGGTTCGGCCAGCGCCTTGCGCGTTTCCGCCCACACGCGCTCGGGCACCAGGTGATCGACCTCGCCCTCGCGCACCATCTGCCGCATCAGCGCCATCGTCTCGGCGGCGACGGCAAAACCCAGCGGCGCAAAGCGCGCAGCGAAGCGCGCCACCCGCAGCACGCGCACCGGGTCCTCGATGAACGCGGGCGAGAC
>JAJXTX010000200.1:0-3331 GCA_021783385.1 Pseudomonadota bacterium | reverse complement strand
TGGAGCGGCCCTTGCCATGGAGCGGCGCGTACCCAAGCCTGGTGGATCACGCGTTGTACGGATTGAAATCGCTGCTCTCGTGCATCGTCCTGTCGGTTGCGGCAGTGCTGCCGGCCTTGGGTGGGCAGCCGTCGGGCACTCCGCCGCCTGGCCGCGCGGCTGCCTTCGACCAGCTGGCCGGACGGCTCGAGCGGGGTGAGTTGTCACCCACCACCCAGGCGCAGGTGAATCAGGTGCTGGCCAGGCTCGACAGCCTGGTGCCGGCCGGCGATGCACGCCGCGCGTTGCGCTATCGCTATACCTATTGCGTACTCGGCATGGACGACCAGCCGGCCCGGGGCGTGGCCTATGCGCAGCAGGGTATCGAGGATGCCCGGCGGATCGGCTATCCGGATGCCGAGGCCAATTTCCACTATTGCAAGGGCGCGCACCAGGAGTCACTGACGACGCCACGCGATGCCTTGGCCGATTACACGGCCGGCATCGAGGTCGCCCGGCATGCCGAGAACCTGCGATTGGTCGCCGACGGCCTGTCCTGGCGCGGCAACGTGCAGTCCCTGATCGGCGAGCCGGCGCTGGGGCTGGTGGATTTCCTGCAGGCGCAGCGCGACTACGAGCAGGCCGGCGAAGCCGGAGAGGCCCAGCTGAACCTGCTCAACATCGCGATCGCCTATCGCCGCATGGGGGAGTATGTCGAAGCGCGAAAGTACATGGACCAGTCGCTGGCCTACGCCAGGCAGCGGCACGATCTGCGACAGCAGATGGGGGTCGAGGCGCAACTCGGCTTCCTCGAATCCGAATCGTCGGATCAACCGGCGGCGCTGCGGCATTTCGCGGCGGCGCTGGCGCTGGCGCGCGGCATGGGTGATCACGAAAGTATCGGTTCGGCCATGCTCGGGCAGGCGGAAGCCTTCAACCTCGCGGGGCAATACACCGAGGCGTTGGCGGCCCTGGACCACGCCCAGGCCGAGTTCCAGCAGGCGGCGGATCATTCCAACCAGGACATGATCACCCTGCAGCGTGCCGAGGCCGAAGCCGGTCTGGGCCGCCATGCGCAGGCCATTGCAGATTATGCCAAGGCCGAGAAGCTGCTGCGACCCAGCGGCAACCTGCGTTATCTCGCCGAACTGCTGGATGCGCGCGCCCGCAGCGAGGAGGCGCTGGGTCATCACGCCCGGGCCGTGGTCGACCTGCGCCGCACGATCCGGGCGCGCGAGGCGCTGGACCGCAATGCCCGCCGTTACAACACCACCTTGATGAGCTATCAGTTCGACACCGCCCGGCGTGACCAGGAGGACCGCCGCATCAGGGAAGAGAGCGCGCTGCAGAGCCGGCAGCTGGCGGCAATGCAGCGTGCGCGGGACTGGCAGAACCTCGCCCTGCTGCTCGGCAGCCTGCTGTTGCTGGGGCTGGTCTGGCAGGCACTGCGGCAGTTGCGCCAGTCCCGCCGCCTGCATTCGCTGGCGATGACCGATGCCTTGACCGGCACGGCCAATCGCCGGCGCATCGAGCAGGTGATGGCCACGGCGATGCGGGAGGCCCGTCTGACCGCTGCGCCGATGACAGTCATCGCGCTCGACATCGACCACTTCAAGCGCATCAACGACCTCCACGGCCACCGGGTCGGTGACAGGGTGCTGGTGCGGCTGGTGGCTGCGTGTACCGGCGCCTTGCGCGATTTCGATTGCTTCGGCCGGATCGGCGGCGAGGAGTTCCTGGTGATCCTGCCGAAGACCGCTCTCGAAACCGGCCGCTTGGTCGCCGAGCGATTGCGGGAGCGCGTCATCGCGCTGGAGCTGGGGGACATGGCCGCGGATCTGCACGTGACGATCAGCCTCGGCGTGGCGCAGCTGCATGACCCGTCGGAGGCCCTGGAGAGCCTGCTCGATCGCGCCGACCGGGCGCTCTATCAAGCCAAGGCCGCCGGGCGCAACCGCGTGGTGCTCGCCGGGTCACCCGCATCACCCTGAGCGGCCCGCGCGGCAGCACCACTCACCCGGTGCGCCGGTCCTCCTCGCTGGCGCTGCCGCGATGCAGCGCCTCGTGGTAGATCGACTGCGGCCGGATCGCGCGTGACACGTGATACGCGGCAAGGCACGACAGCATCAGCGCCGGCACCAGCTGGTACTCCAGCGTCATCTCGAACACGATCAGGAACGACATCAGCGGCGCGTGCGTGGTGGCGGCGAGGAACGCGCCCATGCCGATCACCGCGTACACCACCGGCATCGACGAGCCCGGCCACAGCGCATGCGCCACGCTGCCGGCGAGCATGCCGAGCATCGCGCCCACGAAAATGGTTGGCGTGAATACGCCACCCACCGCGCCGGAGCCGGCAGTGGCTGCGGTGGCCAGCACCTTGGCGATCAGCACCGTGAACACCAGCAGCAGCGGCCACGGCGTGTGCAGCACGTCGTTCACCACGCTGTAGCCGTTACCCCACACCTGCGGTCGCCACGCCGAGATTGCGCCGACAATCAGGCCGCCCAGTGCCAGCTTCAGCGGCAGCCCCAGCGGCAGCCGCTGGGTGAACCGGTGCGCGCCATCCAGCACGCCCATGAACAGCGGCGCCAGCGCGCCCAGCGCCAGCCCCATCAGCAGGAACAGCGGCAGCTCCCACAGCGAGGCCACGTGCAGCGGCGGGATCTTGTACACCGGCTCGTAGCCCAGCACCTGATGCACGGTGACATTGGCCACCACCGACGCCACCATCAGCGGCCCCAGCCGGCGGATGGCCAGCGTGCCGTAGACGATCTCGGCGATGAAGATCGCGCCCGACAGCGCCGCGTCGTAGGCGGCGGCGAAGCCCGCGGCGGCGCCGCAGGCCAGCAGCAGGCGCAGGTCGTCGCCGTCGAAGCGGCCGAGCTGACCGATCCACGAGCCGGTGGCCGCGGCCAGCTGCACCATCGCGCCCTCGCGGCCGATCGAGCCGCCGGAGCCGATCGTGCACAGCGACGACAGCCCGCGCAGGACGGTGCCGCCGACGTCCTGGCGGCCGTCGCCGACGGCGATCGCCTCCAGGTAATCCGATTGCTTGCGGCCGTTGGCGACGCGGCGCGCCAGCCACAGGAAAACCCCCGCGGCAACGCCGCCCAGCGCCGGCGTGATCACGCGCCGCCACGGTGCCAGTGCCTCGGCGGCGCTGACCAGACTGCCCGGATGCCCGGTGGCCAGCCGCTCGGCCAGCGCCATGCCCTCGTGGAAGGCCACCGTGGCCAGCGCGCCGACCACGCCGATCAGCGCTGCCCACAGCAGCAGCCAGCGATCGTCGCCGTGGTAGCCCGGTGCCCGCTGCGCTGGCGCGGCGCGTTTCATGCGATCGGTTTCATGT
>JAJXTX010000199.1 GCA_021783385.1 Pseudomonadota bacterium | reverse complement strand
CGCTGGTGCTCGTCCTTGCCCACCATCAGGATCTTGCGGTCGCGACACACGCCGATGCACGGCTGCGGTGCCTCGATCTTGCCGCAACCGATGCACTGCCACGCCTCGATATATTCGCTCATGTCCGCCACCCCGCCGCGGTCGCGGCCAACCTGTGCGTGTTCACGTCGACTCCATGGATCCGTGCAATGCCTGTGCTCTCACAGGTGAATGCTAGTCGCTGCGATGACCGCCGCAGCTGATCCATATCAACGCGACGGCGCCCGGCAAGCGCCACCATGCGCACTGCCCCGCCACGCCGAGATGCCCATGCAACTGGTCTGTCCTGCCGGCAACCTGCCGGCGCTGCAAGCCGCGATCGACGCCGGCGCCGATGCGGTATACGCCGGCCTGCGCGATCAGACCAACGCCCGCGCCTTCCCCGGGCTGAACTTCGACGACACCGAGTTGCGCGCCGGCATTGCCTACGCACATCAGCGCGGGCGGCAGGTCTATCTGGCGCTGAACACCTACCCCGACAGCGCGCGGATCAGCCAGTGGTATGCGGCGGTGGACAAGGCGGCCGAGTTCGGCTGCGACGCGATCATCGCCGCCGAGCTGGCGGTGCTGGATTACGCCACGCGCGCGCACCCGGCGATGAAACGGCATCTGTCGGTGCAGGGTTCGGCCACCACCGCCGCCGCGCTGCGCTACATGCACGAACGCTTCGGCATCAGCCGCGCGGTGCTGCCACGCGTGTTGTCGATCCAGCAGGTGGAACGCCTGTGCGAAGGCTCGCCGGTGCCGCTGGAAGTGTTCGCGTTCGGCAGCCTGTGCATCATGGTCGAGGGGCGCTGCCAGCTGTCCAGCTATGTCACCGGCGCGTCGCCGAACCGCCAGGGCGTGTGCTCGCCGGCGAACTTCGTGCGCTGGGAAGAACACGGCGACGGCCGCCGCAGCGTGCGCCTGAACCAGGTGCTGATCGACCGCTTCGAGCCGGCCGAACCGGCCGGCTACCCGACCGTGTGCAAGGGCCGCTTCGCGGTCGGTGGCGAGATCTTCCACGCGCTGGAGGAACCGACCAGCCTCAACACGCTGGAACTGCTGCCGCGGCTGGCGCAGGCCGGCGTGGCGGCACTGAAGATCGAGGGCCGCCAGCGCGGCGTGGCGTATGTCGGTTCGGTCACCCGCACCTGGCGTGCGGCGCTGGACCGCTACCGCGACGCGCCCGCCAGCTGGAGCCTGCAGCCGGACTGGCAGCCGTCGCTGGCGAAGCATGCCGAAGGTCACCAGACCACACTCGGCCCCTATCACCGCGCCTGGCATTGAAACGATGACAAACATGCAACTGAGCCTGGGACCCCTGCAGTATTTCTGGCCGCGCGAACGCACGCTGGCGTTCTACCGCGAAGCCGCCAACTGGCCGGTGGAAATCATCTATCTGGGCGAGACGGTGTGCAGCAAGCGGCGCGAGCTGGGCACGCGCGACTGGATCGCGCTGGCCGAGGAACTGGCCGGCAGCGGCAAGCAGATCGTGCTGTCGTCGCTGGCCCTGATCGAGGCCGAGTCGGAAGTGGGCGTGCTGAAGCGACTGGTCGCGCACGGCGGCTTCTGGGTCGAGGCGAACGACCTGTCGGCGGTGCAGCTGTGCCGCGAGCATGGCCTGCCGTTTGTCGCCGGGCCCACGCTCAACATCTACAACCACCACGCGCTCGCCCTGTTGATGGACGACGGCCTGCGCCGCTGGGTACCGGGCGTGGAGCAGGGCCATGGGCTGCTGCGCGAACTGCGCGAAGCGATGCAGGCCGCCCGGCGCAACATGCCGCAGCTGGAGCTGATCGCGTTCGGCCGGCTGCCGCTGGCGTATTCGGCGCGCTGCTTCACCGCGCGCGCGCTCGACGTGGCCAAGGACCAGTGCGAGTTCCGCTGCATCGAATACCCCGACGGCATGCCGCTGGCCACCCGCGAGGGTGCGCCGTTCCTGCGCATCAACGGCATTCAGATCCAGGGCGAGGAGATCACCGATCTCGGCCCCGAGCTGCCCGTCTTGCGCGAGCTGGGGGTCGACATCCTGCGGCTGTATCCGCAACTCGACGGCATGGCCGAGGTGGTCGCGCATTTCGACGCCGCCCGCCGCGCAACGGTGGCGCCGGCGCCCATAGGCGCCCGCAACGGCTACTGGCACGGCGAGCCGGGCATGCAGCCGAACAACGCGGGATAACACACGGTTGCGATGGTTGGGCGGCACGGCGTACTTCAGGCAACATGGTTAAGCTCAATGCGCGCGCTGTCATGCAACTACGAATACCGATTCCGCAGGAGAACAAAGAGCAAGCAGCAATCTTGTCCGTGGCTGGAACGAAGCGCGAAGTGCTCGCCACGTTGACTAGCGATCTTGCAAGCATGGAACGATTCAAGCACGGCCTCATGCACGACCTCCTCACTGGCCGCGTCGCGGTGCCACTGCCCTGGTCCGATGCGCTCATCGCCGACGCCTGATCGGCCCGCATCGCGCAGCCAGCTTGCAACCTACCCAGAACAGGCATTAAATTGCCTGAAATGGGTATAAAGGCCGCCAGCAAGTCGCCCAATCGCCCGCGCAAGTCCGCGCCGGCGCCCGTGCCCGTGCCCGCGCGCAGCAGCGTGGCCGACGCCTTGTTTTCTGCCACCCAGCAGCGCGTGCTGGCGCTGCTGTTCGGCCAGCCGCAGCGCAGCTTCTTCACCAGCGAGCTGATCGCGCTGGCCGGTGGCGGCTCCGGCGCGGTGCAGCGCGAGTTGCGCAGGCTGGAGGAAAGCGGATTGGTCACGCCATCGCGAGTGGGCAACCAGAAGCACTACCAAGCCAATGCCGACGCGCCGGTTTTCGACGAGTTATGCGGCATTGTGCGCAAGGTGCTGGGGCCGGCCGAGGTCGTGCGCGAGGCGCTCGCGCCGCTGCGCGACGACCTGCAGGCGGCGTTGCTGTACGGCTCGGTGGCCAAACGCAGCGATACCGCGCAAAGTGACATCGACGTGTTGCTGGTGTCCGACACGCTGACGCTGGAGCAGGTGTATGCGGCACTGGCGCCGGCCGAGCAACGGCTGGGCCGCCCGGTCAGCCCGACGCTGTATACCGTGGCCGAGTTCCGCCGGCGGCAGGCGAAAGCGCAACCGTTTATCGTCAAACTGCTTGCGAGTGACTACCTGCCCCTGACTGGAGGGTCGGATGCCTTCCTCGCCGCTGGATAACCTGGTGCGGATCGGCCAACTCAAGGCCGAGCCGCCCGCGCAGGCCGAATTCGATGGCCTGCTGCGTTCGGGGCAGGTGCGCCTGGCCGATGCGCAGAACCGCACGCTCAGCCTGGAGAGCCGCTTCGACCTGGCCTACAACGCGGCGCATGCATTGTCGCTGGCGACCTTGCGCTGGCATGGCTACCGTTCGGAAAACCGCTATCTGGTGTTCCAGACCCTGACCCACACGCTGGCGATGGAGTCGGCCCAGTGGCGGGTGCTGGATCAGGCCCACCGCAAACGCAACCTGGCCGAGTACGAGGGTGACCTGGACGTGGACGAGGCGCTGGTGGAGGCGATGATCCGGGTGGCGCGCACGGTGGCCGAGCGGGCGATCGCGCTGGGGCCGGTGCGGCAGGCATCGGCATGAATGAGTACCTGCACGTCGAGAAACGCTTCCGCGATCAACTGGGCAACCGCTGGGCTTCCTGCTCGACGCGGGGCAACCTGGCGTTCCACTGGAAGTGCCTGATGGCGCCGCAAACCGTTATCGACTACATCGTCATCCACGAGTTGTGCCATTTGCATCATCGCGATCACACCGACGCATTCTGGAACGAAGTGGACAAGGTCTTGCCGCAGTACCGCGAGCGCAAGGAGTGGCTACGCAAGAACAGGGCCGGGCTGGATATCTGATGGCAGCTTGTCACTGAAGACGCATCTCGCCAACGACCCACGCGGCTTGCTGTCCACCAACTTCCGCTGCACGTGCGTTGGCGTCAGCTATCGGTTCTGAAGTACGCACAATTCAGAATGCGTAGAACAGCACCGCGAAGAAGTGGCAGGCGGTGCCGGCGAGCACGAACAGGTGCCAGATGAAATGGCCGTAGCGGACCTTTTCGTCCAGCACGAAGAACACCACGCCGAGACTGTAGGCCAGCCCCCCGGCGGCCAGCCAGATCAGTCCGCCGGCGGCCATGTGCAGCCACAGCGGCCGGATCGCGATCACCACCACCCAGCCCATCGCCACGTACAGCAGGGTGGACAGACGCGGAAAACGCACCCCGACCAGCGCCTTGAAGATCAGCCCCGCCAGTGCCAGGCCCCAGATCAGCCCGAACAGCGTCCAGCCCCAGCCGCCGTGCAGCACGCCCAGCGTGATCGGCGTGTAGGTGCCGGCGATCAGCAGGAAGATCGCCGCGTGATCGAGCAGCCGCAGGATGTCCTTGATCCGCCGCTGCGGGATCGCGTGGTACAGCGTCGAGGCCAGATACAGCAGGATCGCGCTGCTGCCGAAGATCGCCGCGCCGACCACCGCGGACACGCTGTCCCTGCGCTCGGCATGCACGATCAGGAATGGCAGACCGACGATCGCCAGCAGCAGGCCCAGCCCGTGACTGAGGCTGTTGGCGAGCTCCTCGCCAAAGCTGGGGCGGCGTGCGCGCGATGCGCTGGTCATGGATGGCATGCCATGCTGGTGCCCGTGCCGGATCGAAGGGACATCAGCGCTGCCGTCATCATGCGCGCGCAAACACCAGGCTGGCATTGGTGCCGCCGAAGCCGAAGCTGTTCGACATCACCGTGCCCAGGTTGGCGGCGCGCGTCTCGCGCAGGATCGGAAAGCCGTCGGCGCGCGGATCGAGTTCGGTGATGTGGGCCGAGCCGGCCATGAAGCCGTC
>JAJXTX010000198.1 GCA_021783385.1 Pseudomonadota bacterium | reverse complement strand
CATCGCGCATGCGCGCGGACAGCCGCGAGCCCAGCAGCAGCCAGGCCACGCCCAGCGCCACCAGCGCATCCCACAGGATCAGCCAGTAGCCGCCCTCGAAGTACGCGTCGGAGCGGGCGCGCGCCTGTGGCGACAGCTGCGCCATGTAGGCATCGGTGGCGGCGGTGACGTTGAACGGTGCGGCGTGCGCCGGCGCCACGCTGGCACTGGTGGCGGGCGCGGCGGACGCAGCCGCGGCCAGGCGTGGCATCGCCACCGCCATCACGGTCAGCAGCAGCATCGCTAGAACCTGCTTCATCGACGACTCCCCCCTTCGTCTGCGCAGAGTGCACGCTAACCGATGCCGGCGATGACGACCAGCCGGGCATCGGGCTGCACCCATGGCACCGCGCTTGGCTTACGATGGAGGCCATGCACACTGCCATTCCTTCCCCTTTCGCATTTCCACGCCGGCGCGGCAGGTGCGCCGCATGAGCGCGAGCGGCGCGATGCCGCCGTGCAGGTCCTGCCGCGACGGGCAGGCACTGCCGTTCGAGTTCACCATGGCGTTCCAGCCAATCGTGGACCTGCGCACGCACACGGTGTTTGCGTACGAGGCGCTGATCCGCGGCGTCGACGGCACCGGCGCCGAGGCGATGCTGGCCCAGGTCAACGAGGACAACCGCTACGTGTTCGACCAGTCCTGCCGCGTCAAGGCGGTGGAGCTGGCGGCGCGGCTGGCGATTCCCTGCTACGTCAGCATCAACTTCCTGCCCAACGCGGTGTATCAGGCGGCCACCTGCATACGCGCCACGCTGGAAGCGGCGCGGCGCTTCCATTTCCCGACCGAGCGGCTGATCTTCGAGATCACCGAGCACGAGGAGCTGGTCGACAAGGAGCACCTCAAGAGCATCATCCGCGAGTACAAGCGGCAGGGCTTCAAGACCGCCATCGACGATTTTGGCGCGGGCTATTCCGGACTCAACCTGCTGGCCGAGTTCCAGCCGGACATCATCAAGCTGGACATGTCACTGGTGCGCGAGATCGACCACGACCCGGTGCGCCAGGCGATCGTGCAGGGCACGCTGGGCGTGTGCCGCGCGCTGGCGATCGAGGTGATCGCCGAAGGGGTGGAGACCGCCGCCGAACTGGCGCTGCTGCGGTCGATGGGCATCGAGCTGTTCCAGGGCTTCCTGTTCGCCCGGCCCGGCTTCGAGCACCTGCCTGCGGTGCAGTGGCCTGAGCCGGCCTAGCGCAGCAGCAGCGCCGCGACCACCGCCACCGCGGCCAGCGCCAGGCCGAGCAGCAGGGCTGCGCGGCGCCTGCCTCCAGCCGCGGGCACCGCGGTGCCCGCCGGCGGCACCCGATCGCCGCCTGCGCGCTGGCCGTTGGCGTCCTGCTGCAGCAGGTCGGCGTCCATGCCCTGGCGCAGCAGATCAAGCATGGCGGCGATCAGCGCCTCGTCGAAGGTGTACGGATCAAACTCCTTCCGGCCGTGACGCGTCATCAGCGCCTGTACGGCGGACGCGTTCGGCACGTACTTCATCGCCCACACCGAAAACGAGCGCGCCCCGATCGGGTGGCGCCCGAGCACCTGCATGTCGCGGTGGCGGGGATCCATGGCAATGCGCGCGCACAACTCGTCGATCGCCGCCGCCTCGCCTTCCAGGCACTGGAAGAAGCAGCCGTTGCCGTAATACAGCGCCCCCACCAGACCGCTGCGCGGGTTGTTGCGCCGCGACTGCATCAGGATGCGCGCCACCTCCAGCTCGATGCCGCTGCCCTGCCGGCTCGGCGCGAACGTGGCGCGGCTGGCGTAGACCATGCGCTGCAAATCGGACATGCGTACCATCTCGATAGTGTAAAGGCGCGAGTTTGCCATCCCGCACGCACGTTGCCACCCCGGCCGCGTTGCGGTAGCCGCGTCCAATGGTCGCATTGCCGGCGACAGCTGCTGCCAGCAGCGCGGAGTACCGCCACGTTCACGCTGTTCTGGGCATCCCGATGCAGCGCGGCGGCCATGACCACGCCGCCCACCCCGGAATGGCGGTGATCAGCATCACCGGCCGGCCACGCAGCCGCGAGGCCAAGCGGACCTTCTGCGCCGTAGCCTTGCCGCGAGCTGCAGGCCAGCTGCGGCATCGCGCCCAGCAACGTGATGGTGTCCATCCTCGGCAACGGCGACGAGGACTGGAGCTTCGGCCACGGCCGCGCCCGGTTCCTCACCGGCGAGCTGTGAGCCGCGCCGCTACGCGTCAGCCAGCGCCCACTCCACCGCCGCCTGCGCATGCAGGCGCGTGGTATCGAACAGCGGCACGGCGGCATCGGTGGCGTCCACCAGCAGCGCGATTTCGGTGCAACCCAGGATGATGCCCTCGGCGCCCTGCGCGACCAGCGCCGCCATCACGCGGCGGTAGTCGTCGCGCGAGTCGTCGAGGATACGGCCCCGGCACAGCTCCTCGTAGATCACCCGGTGCACCAGCGCGCGCTCGTCGGCATCCGGCAACAGCACGTCCAGCCCCTGCTGCTGCAGGCGCTCGACATAGAACGGCTGCTCCATGGTGAAGCGCGTGCCAAGCAGGCCGACCCGCCGCGCGCCGGTCCGGCGCACCGCAGCGGCAGTCGCATCCACCACATGCAGCAGCGGAATGTCCACCGCCGACGCGATCGCCGGCGCCACCTTGTGCATGGTGTTGGCGCAGATCAGCAGCACCTCGGCACCCGCCGCCTGCAGCCCGCGCGCCGCCTGCGCCAGCTGGTCGCCGGCGGCGTCCCAGTCGCCCGCGCGCTGCAGCTGCTCGATGCCGGCAAAGTCGACGCTGTGCAGGATCAGCGGCGCCGAATGCAGCCCGCCCAGGCGCGCCTGCACCGCCTGGTTGATCAGCCGGTAATACGACGCCGTCGATTCCCAGCTCATGCCGCCGATCAGGCCGATGGTTTTCATCGCGAACGCTCCTTCAGGGCACTCACAGCAGCTGCGGATTGAGCTGCCAGGTGACGTAGCACAGCACGGCGGCAAAGCTCACCCAGGCCAGGTAGGGCAGCAGCAGCGCGCCGGCCAGCGGCCGCTGGCGCCAGAAGGCGAGCAGCGTGGCGACGATCAGCAGCCACAGCAGCACGATGTCGGCGAACGCCAGCGCGCCGCGATGCCAGGCGAAGAACAGCCATGACCACAACGCATTCAGCGTCAGCTGCAGCACGAACAGCGCCAGCGCGACGCGCGCCGGTCGTCCGCCGCGCTGCCGCCACACCAGCCACGCGGCCACGCCCATCAGCGTGTACAGCACGCTCCACACCGGGCCGAACAGCCAGCCCGGCGGCGCCCACGCGGGCTGCATCAGCTGCGCGTAGAAGCTGCGCGCCTGCACCGAGGCCAGCCCGCCCACGGCCGCCGCGGCAAACGCCAGCAGCAGCCACAGCACCAGGCCACCGCCCTGGCGGGCCATCGACATGCGCGTCATCGCGATTGCTCCGCGTGGGTGGAATCGCGCGGCATCAGCGCGTGCGGTAGACCAGCACGTTGCCGCCGCGCGGGTCGCACACGAAGGCGGTGCCGTGGTCGTCATCCGCCACGCAGTGCGAGTGCGCTGCGGCCGGCCAGGTGCCCAGCGGCGTCAGCGTGCCGGCCGCCGCCACGTCGAACACCGTGAGGTTGGCGCTCTTGCCAGCGGGCACGTACAGCCGGTGCAGCGCCGGGCTGTAGCTGATGATGTCGATGCCCGCACCGGCCGGCGCGCTGGCGATCTGCCGACCGCCGTGCGCCACGTCCAGCGTCACCACCTTGCCCTCGGTGCAGCCCACGAACAGGTGCGCGTGCGCCTCATCCAGGGCCAGTCCGCGCGAACCGGTGCAGCTGTTTTTCCAGTGCGCCACCAGTGCGTGGCTGCGCGTGTCGATCGCCACCGTCTCGCTGCCCCACAGGTTGGCGTAGGCGCGGTGCCGCGCCGGATCGAACACCAGCGACTCCGGGCCGCCGGGCACCGCGATGGTGGCGACGGCGGTCAGCGCCGGCGCCGGCTGCCGGCTGAAACGGAACACCTGGATCTGCCTGGCGTGCGGCTCGGTCACCCACACCTCGCTGCCCGCGGCGAGGTAGCGCACGTAGTCCGGCCCGCTGGCCAGCGCGGTGCGGCTGACCACCTTGCGGCTGTGCGCGTCGATCACCACGATCTGGGTGGGCGCATGGTTGCTGGCGAACAGGTAGCCGTCGCCGTAGTTGACCGAGGTGGTCGCCGCGTCGTGCGGCATCTGGCCGTCCGCCGCCGGTGTGGTCACGCCGGGGATTTCCGAGGTCGCCAGGTTGGCCGGATCGATCAGCAGCAGGCTGCCGGTCTGGCCGGCCGGCACCACGATGCGGTCCAGCGCGGGCACAAACGCGATGTCGTCGAGGTCGACGCCGGCGTGGCCGCCGGGAATCGGCAGGCTGATCGGCGCACGCGGTGCGGCAAGGGCGGCGCTGCTCAGCAGCGCGACGAAAAGCATACCGGCGATGGTCAGTTTCAAGGCGTCCACCTCATGATTGGAAAGGCAAGCCGCGGCGCACATCGACGGCGGCGCGCATTCGCGAGGCTGCGCGGGAGCGACACGACCGCGCCAGTCTAACCTCAGTCCGCTGCGTCCCGAACCGCGACTTCCTGCCGCCTGCGCGACGGGATTTGCGCCACGCCGCGATGGCGTGGGCCGACGCACTGATGCCGTCGGCATGACGTGCTCACACCGGCGCCTGCGCCGCCTCGTGCGCACCGAAGAAGCGCGCGTACAGCAGCAGGTAGGTGGCCTGAAACGCCGCGCCAAGCAGGAACGGCAGCACCAGGTAGCCGGCGTGGAACAGCGCGCCGGCCAGCAGCGGTCCGAGCGCGCGCGGCAGCTGCATCGACGCGTTCTGCAGGCTGCTGGCCAGGCCGCGGCGGCCGGCGC
>JAJXTX010000197.1:3728-4904 GCA_021783385.1 Pseudomonadota bacterium | reverse complement strand
CCCGCCGGCTCAGCATCGACCTTCCACGTGAAGCTGGACATCCTCATCCGGAGCCTGCGCCATGCAGACGTTTCCTCATGCAGCGCCTGTCGCGACGCATCCCGACACGCGTCAGCCGGATGCGGAGGATGGTTTTTCGCTGTCCGGCCCGGAGGAAGGCGAGGTCGAGGAGAAGCGGCCCCCGCGCGCTGCCGTGCTGCACGAGATCATCCGCCGCGAGGGCGAACAGGAGCTGAGTCGCGGAGCCGTTGCGCTCGGGCTGTCCGCGCTGGCCGCCGGGCTGTCGATGGGTTTCTCGCTGCTGGCGCGTGGCCTGCTGCATCGCTACATGCCCGAAGGACCAGCGCGCTACCTGATCGAGAGTCTGGGCTATCCGTTCGGCTTCATCGTGGTGATCCTGGCGCGGCAGCAGCTGTTCACCGAAAACACCATGACCGCCGTGCTGCCGCTGATGACCGATCCGGGTCTGGGCAGATTCATGGCCCTGCTGCGCATGTGGGCGATTGTGCTGGCGGGCAACCTGGTCGGGGTGGCCGTGTTCGCGTGGGGAATCCTGCATATGCAGCAGTTCGATGGCCCGACCCAGGCGGCGTTTGTGCAATTCGGGCGCGAACTGATGCTCAACTCGCCGTGGCAGATGTTCAGCAAGGGCATCCTGGCCGGCTGGCTCGTGGCGACCATGGTGTGGCTGCTGCCAGCGGCCGACCAATCCAGAATCCTTGTCATCGTGCTGACGACCTATCTGATTGCCCTGGGCGGCTTCACCCACATCATCGTCGGTTCGCTGGAGACGCTTTACCTGGTGTTTTCCGGCGACCTCAGCCTGGCGGATTACGCGCTGCGTTTCGCGTTGCCCACGCTGGCCGGCAACATCGTGGGCGGCAGCCTGATTTTCGCCCTGATCAGCCACGCACAGGTGCGCAGTGACGGCGCGTGAGCGCGCGGACGACCAAGCATGGCGATGCTTTTCGGCGGCTGTTGCGCAGGGTAGCCCGGCGCGGATGTGAAAACAGGCAAAATACGCGTTCCTTTGCGCCCGATCGGAGCGCGCCCTGCCCGCGTGGCCTCCCTCGTGGCCCGACCTGCTGACCTGCGAACCATCCTCTTGACGATCTCGATACCCCACCCAACCCCTGCGCACGAGGCGGAGCACGACCTGCCCGAGCGCCTGCGCGC
>JAJXTX010000197.1:0-3628 GCA_021783385.1 Pseudomonadota bacterium | reverse complement strand
CACATGATGGCCGGCGAGACCACCGCCCTGCACGACATGCCGGCGCACGTGCGCGCCCTGGTCGGTCATTACGAGGGGCTGCGCAGCGCGCACATCCTGCCCGGAACGGACGCCGTGGCCGTGACTGGCCTGGGCATGAACCTCCCCGGCCTCACCCGCGCCGCCGAACTTTCGCAGCTGCCGCTGCTGCCGGAGGAACTGCTGGCGCAGAGCCATCTGTTCCCCGAGGGCAGGCTCGATCAGGATCTGCAGCAGATCGATCTGCGCGAGCGCAATTCGTGGCGGCTGCTGATGGCCGAGGTGCCTTCGGTGGAATTGCTGGAAGTGCAACTGGTCAACGCGATCGCGCCATTCATCCTCAATGCGCGACTGAAGCCGCTGATGCTGCGCACGCCCGAGCGCGACAAGCACATCGTCAACGTGTCCGCGATGGAGGGCCAGTTCTACCGCAGCTTCAAGACCACGCGACACCCGCACACCAACATGGCCAAGGCCGCGCTGAACATGATGACGCGCACCGCCGCTACCGATTACCACAACGACGGCATTCACATGAACAGCGTCGACACCGGCTGGGTGACCGACGAGGACCCCGCCGGCCTTGCGGCGAAGAAGGTCGTGGAAGAACGCTTCCATCCGCCGCTGGACATCGTCGACGGTGCCGCGCGCATCGTCGATCCGATCGTCAGCGGCATCAACACTGGCCAGCACGTGTGGGGACAGTTCCTGAAGGATTACCGGCCCACCGACTGGTAGACCGACGAGGCCCGTATTGCCGGCAACGCGGGCCCGTGCGCTTGATGTCGCTGCATGCCGTCACCAGCTTGTCAGGGTTATTCGCCCTGCGGAGCCCAGCCATGCCCACCATGCAAGCGATCGAAATCACCCACCCGGGCGGCCCCGAGGTGCTGCAGTTGACCAGCCGCGAGCGACCACGGCCCGGGCCGGGCGAAGTGCTGATCAAGGTGGCAGCTGCCGGGATCAACCGGCCGGATGTGTTCCAGCGCATGGGCAACTACGCGCCACCACCGGGTGCATCGGATCTGCCCGGGCTGGAAGTGGCCGGCGAGCTGATCGACGGCGATCTGTCCGGCGACAATCCGTTCGGCCTGAAGCGCGGTGATGCCGTGTGCGCGCTGCTCGCCGGTGGCGGCTACGCCGAGTACGCGGCAGCGCCGCTGGTACAGTGCCTGCCGCTGCCGACCGGCTTCTCGATGATCGAGGCGGCGGCGCTGCCGGAAAATTACTTCACCGTATGGAGCAACGTGTTCGAGCGCGGCCAGCTCGGCCGCGGCGAAGGCGGCGCGCACGAATCGCTGCTGGTGCAGGGCGGCTCCAGCGGCATCGGCGTCACTGCGATCCAGCTGGCGCACGCGCTCGGCCAGCGGGTGTTCGCCACCGCCGGCGATGCCGCCAAATGCGCGGCCTGCGAAAAGCTCGGCGCCACCGCGATCAACTACCGCACGCAGGATTTCGTCGAGGTGGTGAAGCGCGCCACCGATGGCCGCGGCGTCGACGTGATTCTCGACATGGTGGCCGGCGAGTACATCCCGCGCGAGATCGAGGCGCTGGCCGAAGGCGGCCGGCTGGTGTTCATCGCCACCCTCGGCGGCAGCCGCGCCGAGATCGACGCCGCCACCCTGATGCGGCGGCGGCTCACCCTCACCGGCTCGACCCTGCGCGCGCGCCCGCTGGCGTTCAAGGGCGCCCTCGCCCGCCAGCTGCACGCGCATGTCTGGCCGCTGCTGGAAAGCGGCCGGGTGCGGCCGCTGATCCACCAGGTGTTTCCCGCCGCCGAAGCGGCGCGTGCGCATGCGCTGATGGAGAGCAGCGCGCACATCGGCAAGCTCATGCTGAGGTGGTGAGGTTGCGTTGACACACGCATTCAGCGGCGATCTGCCGCGTTGCCGCTGCCGCGGCTAAGCGGGAGAATGGGGTATGGCGATTTTTCGCAAGGCATCAGACTCCAGGCTTGTTGCATGGCTGGCGCTTGTCGCCATGTGGCTCGTGGTTGTCATGCCGGTTCTCTCGCGCAGCATGCCCATGCCCATGCCCATGCAAAGCATGGGCGCCATGGCTGCTGGCGGAGAGCTCAGCGCACACGGGTTCAGCGAACACCATCCGCCCACATCGCCAGCCCCCTCGTCCACGCTCGACAAGTGCGGCTACTGCAGCCTGTTTTGTCACAGCCCGATGGTGGCAGGCAATGCACTGCTGACCCCGCCACCACTGGCATTGCCGGCACAGACGCTGCTGGCCGCCACGGTGCCCGCCGGTCCGCCCCCGCAACTGCTGAGCGCGGCACCCCGCGGGCCACCGTCGCTGATCTGACGACGCGAGTGTCTGACGCACGCCCTGCAACACCTGCAGCGCGTGCGTTGCTTCTCTCGCTGCGCATCAGCGGCGTCACACGCCTGTCGAATTCCACGCCTCATCCCGCTCCTTGCCGCCATCGCGAAGGTGGTCTGGGCTGTGCGGCGTTGACGTTGGCCGTTTGCGCCGCACGGCGGCTGCATCCTTGTCCAGGATTTTCCCCATGACTTTTTCGCATCGTTCCAAAGCCGTCACGGCACTGCCGCTGGCCTTGTTGCTGTTCGTCCTGCCGATCACCGCACAGGCCTGTGCCACCTGCGGTTGCTCGCTCAGTACCGATGCTGCTACCGGTTACTCGGCGCAGGCGGGCTGGCGCATCAACCTGGATTACACCTATCTCGACCAGAACCAGCTGCGCAGCGGTGGTGGCACGGCCAGCCCGGAGCAGGTGGTCAATCAGCCCTCCAACCCGTCGCTGGGCGGTGGCGAGATCGAGCACGGCACCACCAATCAGTACGTGAATCTCACGGCGGCTTATCGCTTCAATGCCGACTGGGGCGTCAGCCTGCTGGTGCCTTACGTGAAGCGCGACCACTCCACCTATGGTGGCCAGATGCAGCCGTACACGCCTGCTGAAAGTGCGCCCGACCAGCTCAGCCATGCCAATGTCTCGGGTCTGGGCGACATCAAGCTGCTCGGCAGCTATCAGGGTTTTCTGCCCACGCACAACCTCGGCGTGCAGTTCGGCGTCAAGCTGCCCACCGGCAACTATGGTGGACAAACCGCGAATGGCGCCTTCGTTGGCGCGCCGGTGCGCTTCAGTAATGGCCCGGGCACCGGCGCGGCACTGGATACCAGCCTGCAGGCGGGTACCGGCAGCACCGACCTGATCGTCGGCGCCTACTACTATCAACCGATCAGCCAGGATTTCGATGCTTTCATCAATGGCCAGTTCCAGTCCGCCGTGGCCGAGAAGCTCAACGCGGCCGGTGCCGATTATCGGCCCGGCAACCTGGCCAGCCTGAGCTTCGGCGTGCGCTACGAGGCCCACGCCAACTGGGTACCGCAGCTGCAGCTCAACCTGCAGCAGAGGAGTGTCGATCGGGGCGCACTGGCCACGCCAGCGGACAGCGCCGGCACAGTGGCTTACCTGAGCCCCGGCGTCAGTGCCCGCCTGACCAGAAACCTGCAGCTTTACGCGTTTGTGCAGGTGCCGGTATACAGCCGTCTGGCCGGCTACCAGTTATTTCCGCGCTGGACCGGCACGGTCGGGATCAGCATGGGCCTGTGACTACTCGGCTCTCACCGGATGGAC
>JAJXTX010000196.1 GCA_021783385.1 Pseudomonadota bacterium | reverse complement strand
TGCCGCCAGATCGATCTTGTTGATCAGCACCAGCCGACCGGCCGCAGCGGGCAGATGGTCGAACCAGGCGAGATCCGCCCCGACGTCCTCCTCCGTGCTGACCAGCAGGGCGACATCGGCGCGCTGCAGCTCGCGCTGCGCGCGGTGCACGCCCTCGCGCTCGACCTCATCGTCGGTGTCGCGCAGACCGGCGGTATCGGCCAGCTCCAGCGCAATGCCGTCGAGGTTGAGTTGTTCGCGCAGCACGTCGCGGGTGGTGCCGGCGGCGGCGTTGACAATGGCGCGATCGCTGCCGGCCAACGCATTCAGCAGGCTGGACTTGCCCGCATTCGGACGGCCGATGATCACCACGCGCAGACCATCGTTGAGGCGCACGCCGCGCTGCGCCTCGCGCAGCAGCGCGACCAGGTCGGCGCTCAGCGCATCCAGCTGGCGCCCGATGGCGGGATCGGCAAGGAAGTCGATTTCCTCCTCCGGAAAGTCGATCGCCGCCTCGATGTGCACGCGCACGGCGATCAGCCGCTGCAGCAACTCCTCGACCCGGCGCGAAAACACCCCTTCCATCGACTGCAGCGCGGCACGAGCACCGGCCTGCGAACGCGCGGCGATCAGGTCGGCCACGGCTTCGGCCTGGGCCAGGTCGAGTTTGCCATTGAGAAACGCGCGCTCGGTGAATTCGCCCGGCCGCGCCAGCCGCGCGCCGAGGGCGCAGACGCGCCGCAGCAGCGCATCGAGCAGCACCGCGCTGCCGTGACCGTGCAGTTCCAGCACGTGTTCGCCGGTATACGACGCCGGCGCCGGGAAATGCAGCAGCAGGCCGCGATCGATCAGCGCGCCGTCGCCATCGCGAAAGGCCGTGAAGTGCGCGTGGCGCGGCTGCGGCGGCTGGCCCAGCAGCTGCCGTGCGATCGCCGGCACGGCCGGTCCGGAGATACGTACCACACCGATGCCGACCGCACCGGGGGCGCTGGCAATCGCGGCTATCGTGTCGGTGACAGGCTCGATCATGCGCACGCTCCGAACGAATCAGCCGCGAGGGTTGCCCGCTAGCGGCTCATGAGTGTGGTCGGCGGAGCAGCCGTGCTCAGGCGGCCTTGACCGCTTCCTCGCGGTCGATGTGATGGGTGACCCACCACTGCTGGCCCAGACCGACCAGGCCGTTGACCGCGTAATACAGGCACAGGCCGGAGGGATAGAACGCAAACAGCAGCGTGAACAGCAGCGGCATCACCTTCATCATCTTGGCCTGCGCCGGGTCCATGCCCGCGGCCATCGGGTTGAGCCACTGCATGCCCAGCATCACCAGCGCGTAGATGATCGGCAGGATGTAATACGGATCCGGCGCGCTCAAATCGGGAATCCACAGGAACGGCGCGTGACGCAGTTCCAGGCTGTTTTCCAGCACGTAGAACAGGCTCAGGAACACCGGCATGGTGATCAGCACCGGCAGGCAGCCGCCCATCGGATTCACCTTCTCCTTCTTGTACAGCTCCATGGTGGCCTGCTGCAGCTTCAGCTTGTCGTCGCCGTAGCGCTCCTTCAGCTGGGCGATGCGCGGCTGCAGCTTGCGCATCTTGGCACCGGAGCGGTACTGCACCGCGGTCAGCTTCCAGGTGACGGCCTTGATCAGCAGCACCAGCAGGATGATCGCCACGCCCCAGTTGCGCGCCACCGCATGCAGCTGCGACAGCACCCAGTGCATCGGCACGGCAATCAGCTTGAACATGCCGTAGTCGATGGTCAGATCCAGCCCCGGCGCAATCGCGTCCAGCGTGCCCTGCAGGTTCGGCCCGAGGTACAGCCGCGACTGGCTGCTGACGCTCTGGCCCGGCGCCACGCTGAGGGCAGGGCCGACCGTGCGGATCAAGTAGTGCGGCTGCGCGCTGTCCGGGTTGATCGTGGTAGTGGCGTACTGCTGCGTCGCATTGGCCGGCGGAATCCACGCGGCGAAGAAATACAGCCGCAGCATCGCCGCCCAGCCGCCCTTGAACGAGGCATCGAGCTGATCGCTCTTCTTGCTGAAATCCTCGAAGGTGAGCTTTTCAAACTTCTCGCCGGTGTACCACGCCGCCCCCTGGAAGGCGCGCGATTCGGGATCGGTGTAGTGGCTGAACCAGCTGGCCGGCTTGGGCGGCGCCACCCGCTGCAGCTGCTCGTAGGCGTTGCCCTGCCACGGCTGGCTGCCGGCGTTGTCGATGCGCTGGGTGACATCGATGACATAGCTGCCGCGGGTGAAGGTATAGGTCTTGGTGACCTTCAGGCCGGCGGCGTCCTGCCAGGTCAGATTGACGCTGAGCGTGTTCTGCCCGTTGGCCAGCGTGTACGCGCTCTGGGCGCTCTGGAACAGCGCCAGGTGATCGGGCTGATCCTGCGCCGCAGTGTCGCTGCTGCTGACCAGGCCGCTCTGCGCCACGAAGTAATGCGCCGCGTCATGGTCCAGCAGCACGGTCGGTGGCGGGTTCGGCGTGTTGTGCGTGCGCGGCGCCGACGGGTAGGCCAGCAGTTCGGCGTGCACCAGGCTGCCGCCGCGCGTGTCCACGCTCAGCTGCAGGACGTCGGTGGTAATGCTGATCAGCCGCGCCGGGGGCGTGCTTGTGCTGCCGGCCTGCGCCGGCACCGCGGGCGTGGCGCCGGAAGGCGGAGCGGTGACCGCGCTGCTGGCCATCGGTACGCTGCCATCGGCGTTTGTGATGCGCGCGCTGGCGCTGCTGGCGGCGGCCGCTGGCGGTGGCGCGGAGGGCGGCGCGTAATCCTTCTCCCAGGCCAGAAACAGGAAGTAGCCCACCGCCAGCAGGGCAAACATGAGGAAGGTGCGCGTTTGATTCATCGCGTAGCAAATCCGGGTGGCACCGCGACCATGCAAGGCGCGGTAATCAGGAGAGGGCAGGCCAACACGCGATTGTGGCGGTCGCGTCGGTTCGCTTCAATGGTGCGCGGGTGCGGACACCGCCGTTTCCGGCCGGTTCGCCAGCAGCTTCTGCCACAGCTGATCGAGCTCGGCCAGCAATTCTGCGCCGGTTGTGCCGGCGGCCTGCTCGCGTGCCATCACCATCATATCCACCGCCGGCAGCTGGTGGCGCATGCGCCGGAACGATTCGCGCACCAGCCGCTTGATGCGGTTGCGTTCGACGGCCCGTTTGGACACCCGCTTGGAAATCGCCAGCCCCAGGCGTGCATGGCCGAGTTCGTTGCGGCGATAGCGCATATGAAAACAGCGACCGCCTGCGCGGCCGCTGCTGGTGCGCAGTGCGGCAAAATCACCCGCTCGACGGAGCCGCGCCTCGCGCGGCAGCCCGGCGGCTTGCATGGCCGTTGTTCCGCTTACGGGATCAGGCGCTTGCGGCCCTTGGCGCGACGGGCGTTGAGAACTTTGCGGCCGTCGGCGGTGGCCATGCGGGCACGGAAACCGTGCGTGCGTGCGCGCTTGAGCTTGCTGGGCTGGAAGGTCCGCTTCATGGCTTACTCCGAAGGGAATGTGGGAAAAAGGTTGGAAAGTATGTGGTGTGTTCTGGCAGTGTGTCAAATCCCGCCTGCGCTGAGCTTGTGGATAGCGGTGTGGATATCTGGTCGATAACGTCAGGGAAGCTGCTGCTAGACTTGTCCGTTCTGCGCGTGCAAGCGCCTCTCGCTGTGGCTGAAAAGTATTCATGAGTGATCTGTGGCGGCGCTGCCTTGAGCGTCTCGAAGGCGATCTGAGCGCCGAAGACCTGCATACCTGGCTGATGCCGCTGCAGGCCCGCGACGACCCGGCCGGGCTGCAGCTGTTCGCGCCCAATTCCTACACGCTGGATACCGTGCGCGAACGCTATCTGGCGCAAATCGAGACCGTGTTGCAACAGCTGCAGGGGGGCAAGCCCTGGCCCGTGCGGCTGGAGGTGGGCTCCAATTCGGCGCGCCCGGCCAAAGCCGGCCGCGCCGCGCAGCCGGCCGCTTCCGCGCGCAGCCGGACCGCCGAAGCGCCCAGCCAGGCGACGTATCACCACAATCTCGATCCGCACTACACCTTCGAAACCTTCGTCGAGGGCAAGTCCAATCAGCTGGGCAAGGCTGCCGCCATGCAGGTGGCGACGAATCCCGGCCGCGCCTACAACCCGCTGCTGCTGTACGGCGGCACCGGGCTGGGCAAGACGCATCTGATGCATGCGGCCGGCAACCTGATGCGCGAGCACAATCCCGACTTCAAGGTGCTGTACCTGCGCTCGGAGCAGTTCGTCGGCTCGATGATCGAGGCGCTTCGCGCCAAGAGCATGGACGAGTTCAAGCGGCGCTTTCGTTCGGTCGATGCGCTGCTGATCGATGACATCCAGTTCTTCGCCGGCAAGGACACCACGCAGGAGGAGTTTTTCCATACCTTCAATGCGCTGTTCGAGTCCAAGCAGCAGATCATCCTGACCTGCGATCGTTACCCGAAGGAGGTCGACAAGCTCGAACCGCGGCTGAAGTCCCGCCTGGGCTGGGGACTGAGCGTGGCGATCGAGCCACCCGATTTCGAAACGCGCGCGGCGATCCTGCTGGCCAAGGCACATGAAAAGGGTGTGGCGGTGGACGAGAGTGTGGCGATGCTGCTGGCCAAGCGCATCCGTTCCAACGTGCGCGATCTCGAAGGCGCCTTGAACACGCTGGCGGCGCGCGCCAATTTCTACGGCAAGCCAATCACCGCCGATTTCGCCGAGGAAACCCTGCGCGACCTGCTGGCCACGCACGCCCAAGCCATCACCGTGCCGAACATCCAGAAGATCACCGCGGAGTACTTCAACGTGCGCCTGCAGGATCTGCTGTCGAAGCGGCGCGTGCGCTCGCTGGCGCGCCCGCGGCAGATTGCGATGGCGCTGTCCAAGGAACTGACTGGGCACAGTCTGCCGGAAATCGGCGAGGCTTTCGGCGGACGCGATCACACCACCGTGATGCATGCCTGCAAGAC
>JAJXTX010000023.1:12724-21293 GCA_021783385.1 Pseudomonadota bacterium | reverse complement strand
ACGAAAACGGCGCCCTGCGGCGCCGTTTTCCTGAGAGATGCTGAATTGGTCGGGGCGGCGGGATTCGAACCCACGACCCTCTGCCCCCCAGGCAGATGCGCTACCAGGCTGCGCTACGCCCCGACGAAACAGCGAATGCGGATTCTAGCAGCTTCGCGGCGGTTGCCGGAAGCCGATCGGGCTCAGCGGCGCAGCAGCGCGAGCACTTCTTCCAGCTCCATTCGCACCTGACGCACGATCTGGTGCGAGATGCTCGCCTCCATGCGCGCCTGCGGACCTTCCAGCCGCGCCCGCGCACCGGTGATGGTGAAGCCCTCTTCGTACAGCAGCGAGCGGATCTGCCGGATCATCAACACGTCATGGCGTTGGTAATAGCGGCGGTTGCCGCGACGCTTGACCGGATTCAGCGCAGGAAACTCCTGCTCCCAGTAGCGCAGCACGTGGGGCTTCACACCGCACAGCTCGCCCACCTCACCGATGGTGAAGTAGCGCTTCGCCGGAATGGCGGGCAGTTCGGTGTTATTCCCTTGATCCAGCATAGCCTTCGACTCTTACCTTGAGTTTCTGCCCCGGTCGAAACGTCACCACGCGGCGCGCGGAGATCGGAATCTCCTCGCCGGTTTTCGGATTGCGACCCGGCCGCTGGTTTTTCAGCCGCAGATCAAAATTGCCGAAGCCGGACAGCTTCACCTGCTCGCCGTTTTCCAGAGCTCCCCTGACGACCTCGAAGTAGGCGTCCACGAATTCCTTCGCTTCACGCTTGTTCAGGCCCACTTCGAGGAACAGCCGCTCGGCCATCTCCGCCTTGGTCAGCGCCATCTCATCCCCGCAGCTTGGCCTTGCATGTGTGCTCCAACGCAGCTAGCGCTTCGCGTACGCAGCGATCCGCGTCGTCGTCAGTAAGGGTGCGTGAAGCGTCCTGCAAAATCAAGCCCATAGCGAGACTTTTCCGACCTTCATCGATGCCCTTGCCGCTGTAGCGGTCAAACAACCGTAGCGCCAGCAGCCGCGCGCCCAGCGTGCGCCGGACGGTCTGTTCGATCTGTGACCAGCTGACCTCTTCCGGCAGATCCATGGCGATATCCCGCCGCACGGTGGGAAAACGCGACACCGGCTGTGCCGTCGGCAGCCGTCGCGCCAGCAGCGGCTCCAGCGCCAGCTCCAGCACCTGCACATCGGCGCCAAGATCCAGCCCTTTCGCCAGCCGCGGATGCAGCGCACCGAGAAAACCCACCGTGGCGCCATCGCGCGCCACCCGCGCGGCGCGGCCCGGATGCAGCCAGCCCGGCAGCCCGTCGGCATGCATCGACCAGCGCTGCGACTCACCGCCCCAGGCGATCAGCGCGTCCAGCTCGCCCTTGATGTCGTGAAAATCCAGCGCCCGCGACGGCACGCCCCATTGCTCGGCGTGCGCGCTGCCGCAGGCCACGATGGCCACGCTTGGCGTCTCGCGCGGCGGATTGCCCTGTGCGAACACGCGCGCCAGCTCGAACAGCCGCACGCGCTCCTGCTGCCGCGCGCGATTGTGCCGCATCGCCTCGATCAGGCCCGGCAGCAGCGACGGCCGCATGATCGCCAGATCCGCCGAAAGCGGATTGGCCAGCGGCACCAGCGCGTCGCGGAAGCCCCAGCGCGTCAGCAGCTCCGCTGCAACGAACGACAGGTTGACCGCTTCGTAATAGCCGCGCGCCGCCAGCTGCTCGCGCAGCGCCAGTTCGCCGATGCGCGCCTCCGGCTCGACGGCCAGCGTCAGCGCCCCGGCCGGCGTATGCGTGGGGATGTTGTCGTAACCGAAAATGCGTGCGACCTCCTCGATCAGGTCTTCTTCGCGCTCGATGTCGAAGCGGCTGCTCGGGGCGGTGATGCTCCAGCCCTCGGCATGCGGGACCACCTGCATGCCGAGTGCCGCGAAGATGCGCAGCACCTCGGCATCGGCGATCCCGACGCCGAGCACGCGCTGCAGGCGTGCGCGACGCAGTGTCACCGCTCCGGGTTGCGGCAGATCTGCCGGATTTTCCGCGACCAGCACCGGGCCGGCCTTGCCGCCGGCAATCGCCAGCAGCAGCTCGGTGGCGCGCTCGAGCGCGCGGCGCGGCAGCTGCGGATCGACGCCGCGCTCGAAGCGGTGCGAGGCATCCGTGTGCAGCCCGAGCCGGCGCGCGCGCCCCATGATCGCGGCCGGCGCGAAGTGCGCCGATTCCAGGAAGACATGGCGGGTGGCGTCGGTGACGCGCGAATCATGGCCGCCCATGATGCCGGCGACAGCCAGCGCCTTGTGCTGGTCGGCGATCAGCACGAATTGCTCGTCCAGCGCGGCGTCGCTGCCGTCGAGCAGCTTCAGCGTCTCGCCCGCGCGTGCGTGGCGCACCACGATGTCACCCTGCAGCGTGTCGTTGTCGAACGCGTGCATCGGCTGGCCCAGCTCCAGCATCACGTAGGCGGTGATGTCGACCACCGCGCTGATCGAACGCAGCCCCGAACGCCGCAGCCGCTCGGCCATCCACAGCGGCGTGCGCGCTGCCGGATCGATGCCTTCGACGATGCGGCCCAGATAGCGCGGCGCATCCTTGCCGGCTTCAAGCCGGATGCCACGCCGCGCTTCGCTGGTGATCGGCGCTGCGGCCTGCACCGGCACCTTCACCGTGCTGCCGAACAGTGCCGCCACGTCATGCGCCAGACCTACCAGGCCCAGGCAATCGGGGCGGTTGGGCGTGAGTTTCAGCTCGAAGCTGGCGTCAGGCAGACCGAGATATTCGCCCAGCGGCTGGCCGGCAGGCGCATCGGCCGGCAGCTCCAGCAGACCGGAGGCGTCGGCGTCGATCCCCAGCTCCTTCGCCGAACACAGCATGCCGTGGGAAGCCACGCCGCGCAGCTCGGCCGGCTTGATCCTGAAATTGCCGGGCAGGACCGCGCCAACCATCGCCAGCGGCGCTTTCAGGCCCACCCGCGCATTCGGCGCGCCGCAGACGATTTGCAGCAGCGTGCCCGACCCCGCATTGACCGTGCATACCTGCAGGCGATCGGCTTGCGGATGCGTTGCGGTGGCCACGATCTCGGCCACCACCACGCCGGCCAGGCTCTCGCCGAGCACGGTCAGCTCTTCCACCTCGAGTCCGGCCATGGTCAGCGCGTGGGCGAGTGCAGCGCGATCAGCCTTGATCTCGACCAGTTCGCGCAGCCAGTTTTCGGAGAATTTCATGCTTTCGGTTCCTGCCCGCGGGGATTATTCGACGACATCAGGCGAACTGCCTGAGAAAGCGCAGGTCGTTCTCGAAGAACGCGCGCAGATCGGTCACCCCGTAACGCAGCATCGCGAAGCGCTCCACGCCAAGCCCGAAGGCGAAACCGGTATAGCGCTCCGGATCGATGCCGCAGTTCCTCAGCACGTTCGGATGCACCATGCCGCAGCCGAGCACCTCCAGCCAGCGGGTCGAGCCATCCTCCAGATCCCAGCGGATATCGACCTCAGCCGACGGTTCGGTAAACGGGAAATAGCTGGGGCGAAAGCGCATCTCGAAATCGCGCTCGAAAAACGCGCGCAGAAACTCCGCCAGCGTACCTTTGAGATCGGCGAAGCTCGAGGTTTCATCCACCAGCAGTCCCTCGATCTGGTGGAACATCGGCGAGTGGGTCTGGTCCGAGTCGCTCCGGTAGACCTTGCCCGGCGCGATGATGCGGATCGGCGGCTGCCGGCCCTGCATGGCGCGGATCTGCACCGGCGACGTATGCGTGCGCAGCAGGCGCCCGTCGGCGAAGTAGAAGGTGTCGTGCATCGCCCGCGCCGGATGGTGCGGCGGGAAGTTCAGCGCCTCGAAATTGTGCCAGTCATCCTCGATCTCGGGACCATCCGCGCGCTGATAACCGAGTCGTGCAAAGATCGCGGCGATCCGCTCCAGCGCGCGGGTGATCGGATGGATGCCGCCGCGCTCGCCGTCGCGCCCAGGCAAGCTGATGTCGAGCTTTTCGGAGGCGAGCCGGCGATCGAGTTCCATCTGCTCCAGCGTCTGCTTGCGCGCAGCCAGCGCCTCGGCCAACCGGTCCTTGACCCGGTTGACCTCGGCACCGCGCGCCTTGCGCTCGTCCGGTGCCAGCGTACCGAGCGACTTCAGTGCAGCGGTGACAATGCCGCTCTTGCCGAGCAGGCCCACGCGCAGCGCATCGAGCGCGTCGAGCGTGCCGGTCCGTTCGATTTCGGCCAGCGCCTGCGCGGTGCGGCTTTCCAGATCGTCCATTGTGCGGTTCCGGTTTTCTCCCTCTCCTTTGGGGGGACAGGGCTGGGGTGAGGGGACGTTCTTGCGTCATTCACGCATCAAAGCGCTTTTTCGATGAGGATCGAGCAAGCCCCAGCCCCTCACCTCAATCCTCTCCCCGGCGGGGAGAGGAAGTTAGCGCGATAACCACTTTTCCAATTAAAACGGGCAAACAAAAACGGGGAGAAGGCGTTGGCCTCCTCCCCGCTTGCTTTACAGCATATCGTGCAGGCGCTGCAGCGCCCGGCGATCAAGCGGCCAGACTGGCCTTGGCCTTCTCGGCGATCACTTCGAACGCCTTGATGTCATGCACGGCGATGTCGGCCAGCACCTTGCGGTCCACCGTGATGCCGGCCTTGCTCAGGCCATTGATCAGGCGGCTGTAGGACAGGCCGAACATGCGCGCAGCGGCGTTGATGCGGACGATCCACAGTGCACGGAACTGGCGCTTGCGCTGCTTGCGACCGATATAGGCGTACTGACCGGCCTTGATGACGGCCTGGTTGGCGACGCGGAAGACCTTGCGGCGGGCGTTGTAGTAGCCCTTGGCACGGCCGATGACTTTCTTGTGGCGACGACGGGCGGTAACGCCACGCTTTACACGAGCCATGGTTTATCTCCTCGTCTTACAAGTACGGCAACATGCGCGCTACACCCTTGGTGTCGCACGCTTTCAGATGATTCGGTGCACGCAGACCGCGCTTACGCTTGGTCGACTTCTTGGTCAGGATGTGTGACTTGAAGGCGTGGCCGCACTTGATTTTTCCCGACGCGGTCTTGCGAAAACGCTTCGCTGCCGCCCGGTTGGTCTTGATCTTGGGCATGGGAATGTTCCATCAATGGGAAGCTCTCGATGCGAGGGCGTCCCGGTTTCTGACTGATCTGGCGGTGGTGCCTTCCCGAGGGAAGCCTGGCCACGCTTTCCGTCCTGCCACGATCGGTGCACGACCCATCCGTGCGGGTCGAACCGGCGATTATACGGATGGACAAGGCTCAGTGCCAGCGCGACGTGCTGACGATTGCCTGCGCTCCGCTCGGCAGTGGATTGAAATGCGCGTTCGAGGCTTGCATCCAGGCGCAACGAGACAGGCGTCCGCGCTGGATCTCATGCCAGAACCATCGCCTCCGAGCAGCGGGCTTCCACCCCAACCTGACGGCGACCCTTGGATCGCCGTTTGCCTCATTGCTTCTTCTTGGGCCCGATCATCATCACCATCTGGCGACCTTCCAGCCGCGGGAACGACTCGATCACGCCGTTCTCACCCACATCTTCCTGGATCTTCTTGGCCAGATTCTGGCCCAGATCCTGATGCGACATCTCGCGACCGCGGAAGCGGATGGTGACTTTGACCTTGTCACCCTCCTCCAGGAACCGCAGCATGTTGCGCAGCTTGATCTGGTAGTCACCCACGTCGGTGACCGGACGGAATTTGACTTCCTTGATCTCGACCTGCTTCTGCTTCTTCTTGGCGGCCTGCGCCTTCTTCTGGGCTTCGAACTTGAACTTGCCGTAATCCATGATCCGGCACACCGGCGGATCGCCGTTCGGCTGGATCTCGACCAGATCCATGCCCGCTTCCTGCGCCAGTGCCAGCGCCTCGTCGCGGGTCAGGATACCGAGTTGCTCCGCCTCGGCGCCGATCACACGTACCCGCGGCACGCGGATTTCCAGGTTGCGACGATTGCCCTTGTTGTCGGTGGTAGCGATACCACGATCCTCCAGCAGAAGTGATGAAACTGACCGTACGGCGCTCAGCGCCGGGTTTCGGTCACCAGTCGCTCAACGAAATCGGCCAGCGGCATGCTGCCCAGATCCTCACCCGAACGGGTACGTACAGAAACGGCACCGGTTTCCTTCTCGCGGTCACCGACCACCAGCAGGTAAGGCACTTTCTGCATCGTGTGTTCGCGGATTTTATAGCCGACTTTTTCGTTGCGCAAATCCGATTGTACCCGGAAACCTTTGTCGACAAGGGTTTGCGTTACCTGCCGGACATAATCGCCCTGCGCATCGGTGATATTGAGCACTACCGCCTGCACCGGCGCCAGCCACGGCGGCAATTGGCCGGCATGGTGCTCGATCAGGATGCCGATGAAGCGCTCCATCGAACCCACGATCGCCCGGTGCAGCATCACGGGATGCAGTTTTTGCGAGTGTTCGTCCACGTATTCGGCGCCGAGGCGCTCGGGCATCATGAAATCCACCTGCATGGTGCCGACCTGCCAGGCGCGGCCAATCGAGTCCTTCAGGTGATACTCGATCTTGGGTGCGTAGAACGCGCCCTCGCCGGGCAGCTCTTCCCACGTCACGCCGGCGGCGCGCAGGGCGCGGCGCAGCATTTCCTCGGTGCGATCCCAGAACTCGTCCGAACCGATGCGCTTGTCCGGCCGCAGCGCGAGCTTGATCGCCAGGTCGGTGAAGCCGAAATCGGCGTAGACCTGCATCGCCTGCCGGTGGAATGCCGTGACTTCTGTCTCTACCTGTTCCGGTGTGCAGAAGATATGGCCATCGTCCTGGGTGAACGCACGCACGCGCATGATGCCGTGCAACGCACCCGACGGCTCGTTGCGATGGCAGCCGCCGAACTCGCCGTAGCGGATCGGCAGCTCGCGGTAGCTGTGCAGGCCGGTGTTGTAGACCTGCACGTGGCCGGGGCAATTCATCGGTTTCAGCGCGAACGTGTGCTTCTCCGATTCGGTGAAGAACATGTTCTCGGCGTAGTTGTCCCAGTGGCCGGATTTCTTCCACAGCGATACGTCCAGCACCATCGGGCAACGCACTTCCTGATAGCCGCTGCGCTTGTACACGCCGCGCATGTACTGCTCGACCTGCTGCCAGATCGCCCAGCCGTTCGGGTGCCAGAACACCATGCCGGGGCTTTCTTCCTGCTGATGGAACAGGTCCAGCTGCTTGCCGATCTTGCGATGATCGCGCTTCTCGGCCTCCTCCAGCTGGAACAGGTAGGCCTTCAGATCCTTGTCGTTGAGCCAGGCGGTGCCGTAGATGCGCGTGAGCATCGCGTTGTTCGAATCGCCGCGCCAGTAGGCGCCCGCCACCTTCATCAGCTTGAATGCGCGCAGCTTGCCGGTATTGGGCACATGCGGGCCGCGGCACAGGTCGGTGAACTCGCCCTGCGAATACAGCGACAGCTGTTCGCTGGCCGGGATCGACTCGATGATCTGCGCCTTGTACTCCTCGCCCAGGCCGCGAAAGAACGCCACCGCCTCGTCGCGCGACTTCACGCTGCGCGTCACCTCCAGCTGCTCGGCGACGATCTTTTCCATCTCCGCCTCGATCTTCGGCAGATCGTCCGGCGTGAACGGGCGCTCGTAGGCGAAGTCGTAGAAGAAGCCGTTGTCGATCACCGGACCGATGGTGACCTGCGCGCCGGGAAACAGCCGCTGCACCGCCTGCCCCATCAGATGTGCGGTGGAATGGCGCAGGATCTCCAGTGCCTCGGGGCTCTTGTCGGTGACGATCTGCAGGCTGGCGTCGTGCTCGATCGTGAAACTGGCATCAACCAGCTTGCCATCGACCTTGCCGGCCAGCGTCGCCTTGGCCAGACCGGCGCCGATCGAGGCGGCCACGTCCTGCACGGAGACGGGATGATCGAACGGCCGCTTGCTGCCGTCGGGTAGGGTGATTTCAATCATGGAACGGTTCTCGATGAATCAAAAAAAGGGCCTGACGCCCTTATTGATCTGGAAGCACAAGCGGCAGTGAGGTCAGTGGCGGGAGCGGCCGGTTGGCATGTCGCACACTCGGGCGGCGCGGAGCGCGGGCCACCGTGCATGGCATGAGAGACGAGACGCTAGTTTAGCCCGGATCGGCTGTCAATCCTCGCCGCCATGACCAGTCTGCGATGCTGGAGGATAGAATGAATCTCGCCATTTCGAGGACACCCCATGCGCATCCTGGTCACCGGCACCGCCGGCTTCATCGGCGCCGCCCTGGCTCAGCGACTGCTGGCCCGCGGTGACATCGTCCACGGCTTCGACAACCACAACGACTACTACGACCCCGCCCTGAAGGAAGCCAGGCTGGCGCAGTTCGCGGCGCATCCCGCTTACACGCATCAGCGCGCCGAGCTCGCCGACAGCGCCGCGGTGGATGCCGCGTTTGCCAGCTTCCGGCCGCAGCGCGTGGTGCATCTGGCGGCCCAGGCCGGCGTGCGCTATTCCATCGAGAATCCGCGCGCCTACGTGCAGAGCAACCTGGTCGGCTTCGTCAATATCCTCGAGGCCTGCCGCCACGGCGGCATCGACCATCTGGTCTACGCCTCGTCCAGCTCGGTGTATGGCGCCAACCGCAAGCTGCC
>JAJXTX010000023.1:10050-12624 GCA_021783385.1 Pseudomonadota bacterium | reverse complement strand
AGCAGCACCGGCAGTTCGTTGAACCAGCGCAGTGCCCGCGATGACGGCAGTGCAGCGCCTGCCGCGGCCCGCTTGAGCATGCGCCCGCAGACGATGAAATACGCCAGCAGCACGGCGACCAGGGTGAGCTTGGCATCGATCCAGTGCTGCGAACCCACCACGTTTGGCAGCGCCTGCGGCAACACCCGCCAGCCCTGCCACAGCAGCACGCCGAAGATGAAGGCCAGCCCGAACATGTTGTGGCCGAACATGTACAGCCGGCGCCCCATCAACTGCAGCCGTGCCTGCACCGCCGGCTCACCGGCGCTCTCGGCCAGGTTCACCAGAATCCGCGGCAGATAGAACACCGTTGCCATCCAGGCAATCACGAACAGCAGGTGCAGGGTCTTGATCAGCAGATAGGTCATGGAAACCGGCCGGTGGTCGCTGCCACATGCAGCAGCCGGCATCATAGCCGACGCCCCGGATCAGTCCCGCGCCGGCCCGAGCCGCGCCAGCAACGCATGCAGCAGACGCTGCTGATGCGCGGCATCCAGCGGATGATTGTGGCGATCGGTCAGCTGAAAAAAGTCCTCGGCGCGTTCGCCGAAGGTAGCGATGCGCGCGTCGTGCACGCGCACTTCGGTCTGCAGCATGACCTGCGCCACCGCGGCCAGCAGACCGGGCCGGTCGGTGCCAACCAACGCCAGCTGGGTGCGCTCGCCGGCGGCGTGGAAGCTGATCCGCGGTGTCATCTGGAAATGCTTCTGGTGGCGCGACATGCCGCGCTTGCCCGGTTGCACCCCGGTTGACTGGCTCAGCGCGCGCTGCAGGCGCTGCTGCAGCTCGTCGGCCCGCGCGGCACTGGCCGGCTGCTGGCTGTCCGCCTCCAGCAGCAGGAAGGTGTCCAGCGCCAGGCCGGCAGGCGAGCTGAGGATGCGCGACTCCATCACCGAAAAGTGCAGCCGGTCGAGCACCGCGGTGACGGTGGCGAACAAGCCGTCGCGATCAGGCGTGCAGACGAACAGCTCGGTGCTGCCGCGCACCGACAGCGGCTGCACCGCCACCAGCGGCAGCGCGCCCTGCGCGCGCAGGATCGCCGCCGTCTGCCACGCCACCTGCGCCGGCCGATGACGCAGGAAGCTGAGCTGCGGAAAGTCGAGCCAGACGCGCTCGACGTCAGCCTCGGCGAAGCCGTCGTTCATCAGCAGGGCCAGCGCATGCTCGCGGCATTCGCGCACGCGGGCCTCGGCGTCTTGCGGCAGCTCCACGTCACCGCGCAGCGCGTAGCGGGTAGCGGTATACAGGTCGGACAGCAGTCGATCCTTCCATGCATTCCACAGCCGCGGACTGGTGCCGATGATGTCGGCGATGGTCAGCAGGTACAGCTGGCCGAGCCGTTCGCGGTTATCCACCCGCTGCGCGAACCGCTGCACCACCTCCGGATCGGTGATGTCCTGGCGCTGCGCGGTCGTGCTCATCAGCAGATGCTCACGCACCAGCCAGGCCACCCTCTCGACGTCGCCAGGGGGCAGGCCCAGCCGGCGGCAGAAGGCGAGCGCATCCTCCGCACCGAGCACCGAGTGATCGCCGCCGCGGCCCTTGGCGATATCGTGGAACAGCGCCGCCAGCAGCAGCAGCTCGGGCTTGGGCAGGCTCGCCCAGATCTCGCAGCCGAGCGGAAATTCACCGTGCGCCGACGGCTCGGCAAAGCGCGCCACGTTGCGCAGCACGCGCAGCGTGTGTTCGTCGACGGTATAGACGTGGAACAGGTCGTACTGCATGCGGCCGAACACCTGGCCGAACGCCGGCAGGATCGCCGCCAGCAGACCGTGCCGGTTCATCCGCCACAGCGCCTCCACCGCTGGCGCACCCCGGCGCAGCAGCTGCAGGAAGGCCGCCAGCACGTCGCCGTCCTCCGCCAGCGCCTGCGCGTGCGCGGCGGTCGCCTGATGGATGCGCCGCATGCTGTCGGCGCTGAAGCCGAGCACGCCTGGCTGATCCAGCCGGGCCATGAAAATCTCCACCAGCGCGGCCGGCCGTTGCATGAAAAGTTGCGGATCGCGCGCCGCCAGCCGGGCGCCGTAGCGCACGAAATCGACGCCCACCGGCTGCGCCGTGCCGGGCGGCTCCAGCATCTCCTCGAAGCGCTCGGCCACCTGCACACCGAGCCGCTCGACCTGACTGGCGGCGCGGTAATAGCCCTGCATGAATTGCTCGACGCCGAGGTTTTTCTCATGCTCGTCCTGGAAGCCCAGCCGGCTGGCCAGCGCCCGCTGGTAGTCGAACAGCAGCCGCTCCTCCGGGCGACCGGCCTCCAGATGCAACGCGTAGCGATAGCGGCGCAGGGTGCCCTCGGCCTGCTCCAGCGCGGCCTGTTCGGCCGGGTCCAGCAGCCCCTCGACCACCATCCCCGGCAGGTCGCCGGCATGCGCCAGCCGCCGCCCCAGCCAGCGCAGCGAATCGAGCGTGCGCAGGCCGCCCGGGCCGTCCTTGAGATTGGGTTCGAGGTTGTAGGCGGTGTCGTTGTAACGGCCATGCCGCGCATCGCGCTCGGCCAGCCGGGCGGCCAGATACTCGGCCGGCGGCCACAGC
>JAJXTX010000023.1:0-9950 GCA_021783385.1 Pseudomonadota bacterium | reverse complement strand
GCGGTGAGGATCTCGTAGCCGTCATCGGTGACCGCGATGGTGTGCTCCCACTGCGCCGACAGGGAGTGGTCGCGCGTCACCACCGTCCAGCCGTCGGGCAGCTGGCGGGTCTGCGGCTTGCCGGCGTTGATCATCGGCTCGATGGTGAAGGTCATGCCCTTTTTCAGCTCGACGCCGAGGCCCGGCTTGCCGTAATGCAGCACCTGCGGCTCGTCGTGGTAGACCTTGCCGATGCCGTGACCGCAGTACTCGCGCACCACGCTGAAGCCGGCCGCCTCGGCGTGCTGCTGGATCGCATGGCCGACATCGCCCAGCGTGGCACCCGGACGCACGGCGCGGATGCCGTTCATCATCGCCTCGAAGGTGGTGTCGACCAGCCGCCTGGCCAGCACCGACGGCGTGCCCACGAAATACATGCGGCTGGTATCGCCGTGCCAGCCGTCCTTGATCACGGTGACGTCGAGATTGATGATGTCGCCGTCCTTGAGCACCTTGCCTTCGTTCGGGATGCCGTGGCAGATCACGTGGTTGACCGAGGTGCACAGGGTCTTGGGGAAACCGTGGTAGCCCACGTTGGCCGGGATCGCCTGTTGCACGTTGACGATGTGCTCGTAGGCGCGCCGATCCAGCTCTTCGGTGGTGACGCCGGGCCGGATGTGATCCTTCAGCATGGCCAGCACCTCGGCGGCGAGCCGGCCGGCGACGCGCATGCCGGCGAGGTCTTCGGGGGTTTTCAGGGTGATTGCCATGATGGGGCCTGTATGGCGGCATCGGTGCAGCGGTTCAAGCTCGAACCGCCGGCAACTTGCCGGCTCGCCGGCGAGCCGGCTATAATTTCGGAGTTTTGCTGACCTGACGTGGCCGTTTCAACAGCCATCCCGGCGCAAAACGAAGCGGGATTGTAACCGCCCCGCGGTACAACGCCCAACCAACGCCACACACGCATCGGCACCGCCTTCGGGGTGCTGCGGCATGCCCACCATCGTATCGGGCAGGTCGCGGTCGAAGCCGGGGATGCGTGGAGGTCCCAACCCCCAGCCTTCTTCGGAAGGCACCTGCAGGAGTTACCCCATGGCCCAAGTCACCATGCGCCAGATGCTCGAAGCCGGCGTCCATTTCGGTCACCAGACCCGTTACTGGAACCCGAAGATGGCGCCGTACATTTTCGGCGCCCGCGGCAAGATCCACATCATCAATCTCGAAAAGACCCTGCCGCTGTTCACCGATGCGATGAACTTCCTGTCGGCGCTGGCGCAGAAGCGCGGCACCGTGCTGTTCGTCGGCACCAAGCGCTCGGCCCGCGAGCCGCTGGCCGAGGAGGCCGCGCGCGCCGGCATGCCATTTGTCACCTCGCGCTGGCTCGGCGGCATGCTGACCAACTTCCGCACCGTCAAGCAGTCGGTGTCGCGCCTGAAGGAACTGGAAGCGGCCGAGACCGACGGCTCGTTCGAGAAGCTGGTCAAGCACGAAGTGCTGGCCCGTCGCCGCGAGCGCGACAAGCTGCAGGCTTCGCTGGGCGGCATCAAGGACATGAACCGTCTGCCGGACGCGCTGTTCGTGATCGACATCGGCCATGAAGACATCGCCGTGCAGGAAGCCAAGAAGCTCGGCATTCCGGTGATCGCCGTGGTCGACACCAACTACAACCCCGAGCTGGTCGACTACGCCATCCCGGGCAATGACGACGCGATCCGCGCAATCCAGCTGTACGCCCGCGCCGCGGCCGACTCGATTCTCGAAGGCAAGGCTGCCGCACCGGCGGCTGCCCAGGGCGATGCGAACGACTTCGTCGAGCTGGACGAGGAAGGCAACCCGGTGGCCAAGGTCGACCGCAGGCCTGCCGCGCCGCGCCGCGACGCCGCCCCCAGGAAGGGCGCCGGCGCACCGCGTCGCGACGGTGGTCGCGACGGCGGCCGTGGCCCGCGCAGCGATGGCGCGCCGACCAAGTAACTCCCGCGACGGCCTCGCGCCGTCGTCCGGTCAAGCGATACCTGCGCCGCGGCATGCCCACCGCCGCGGCGCGTTCACAGGCCTTGTTGAGGAATACCGATGAGCAATATTTCCGCCCAACTGGTGAAGGAACTGCGCGAGCGTTCAGGCGCCGGCATGATGGAATGCAAGAAGGCGCTGGTCGAAAACGACGGCAACATTGACGTCGCGATGGAGTGGCTGCGCAAGTCCGGCTTGGCCAAGGCCGACAAGAAGGCCAGCCGCGTCGCTGCCGAAGGCCGCATCGTCGCCGCCCAGGGCGCCGGCAACGCGGTGCTGGTCGAGATCAACTGCGAGACCGACTTCGTCGCCAAGGATGCCAGCTTCCTGAAGTTCACCAATACCGTCGCCGACGTCGCGCTGAGCTCCGGGGCGGCCGACATCGACGCGTTGAAGGCCGCCGCCTATCCGGGCGCCAGCAATGTCGGCGAGGCAGCCAAGGCGCTGATCGCCACCATCGGCGAGAAGATCGACGTGCGCCGGATGGCCCGCGTCAGTCATGACGGCGTGATCGGCAGCTACATCCACGGTGGCCGCATCGGCGTGCTGGTTTCGCTCAAGGGTGGCTCCGAGGAGCTGGCCAAGGGCGTGGCGATGCACGTGGCCGCAATGAACCCCGCCTACGTCCGCGCCGAGGACGTCCCGGCCGACTTCCTGGCCAAGGAAAAGGACATCGCACTGAGCCAGATGTCCGACAAGGAAAAGGCCAAGCCAGCCGAAATCCTCGAGAAGATCGTGGGCGGCAAGGTCAACAAGATCATTTCCGAGGTGACCCTGCTCGGCCAGCCCTACGTGCTGGACACCAACGTGAGCGTGGGCGACGCGCTGAAGAAGGAAGGCGCCGACGTGATCACGGTGGTGCGCCTGGCCGTCGGCGAAGGCATCGAGAAGGTGGAAGAGGACTTCCACGCCGAAGTGATGAAGCAGGCCGGCCTGGCATAAGCGTCATGCCGCGTCGCGTCGCGAAAAGCCGCGGGTGACCGCGGCTTTTTTGTGCCGCGCAGCGCCGCCGCGGTTGCCGGACAGGCACCCCTGCCACTTGAGCCAGCAGCTACAATGCACCTGTTTTGCCCCACACAATCCGGAGATGTCATGAGCGACCAGCCCCAGTTCCGCCGCATTATGCTGAAGCTCTCCGGCGAGGCGCTGATGGGCGAGGCCGACTACGGCATCGACCCGAAGATGATCGGCCGGCTGGCCGAGGAGATCATCGAGGTGCAGCGCGCCGGCATCCAGATCGGTGTGGTGATCGGCGGGGGCAATATCTTTCGCGGCGCCGGCCTGGCCGCGGCCGGCATGGATCGCGTCACCGGCGACCACATGGGCATGCTGGCCACCGTGATGAACGCGCTGGCGATGCAGGACGCGATCGAGAAGCGTGGCGGTTTCGCCCGCGTGATGAGTGCGATCCAGATCCACGACGTGGCCGAGGACTTCATTCGCCGCCGCGCCATCCGGCACATCGAGAAGGGCCGCATCGTGCTGTTCGCCGCGGGCATCGGCAACCCGTTCTTCACCACCGACTCGGCTGCCGCCTTGCGCGCCGTCGAGGTTGGCGCCGACATCCTGCTGAAGGCGACCAAGGTGGATGGCATCTACACTTCCGATCCGACCAAGAACAGCAGCGCGACCCGCTACGAGCGGCTGACCTACGACGAGGTCATCGAACGCAAGCTGGCGGTGATGGACACGGCCGCAATCGCCTTGTGCCGCGACGACCGCATGCCGATGCGCATCTACGACATGACCGTGCCGGGCAACCTGATGCGGATCATGCGCGGCGAGCCGATCGGTACGCTGGTCTGCGCCGACTGACACCCCAGCCCCCGCTGCTATAATCGCCGGCCAGCCAGATCTCCGGGAAAAGCCACATGCTCAATGACATCAAGCAGGATGCCCAGACCCGCATGGGCAAGAGCATCGACTCGCTCAAACACGACCTTACCCGCCTGCGCACCGGCCGCGCCAGCACCGCGCTGGTGGACAACATCAAGGTTTCCTACTACGGCGCCGACATGCCGCTGACCCAGGTCGCCTCGGTGTCGCTGGCCGATGCGCGCACCATCATCATCACGCCGTGGGAAAAACCCATGGTGGCGACGATCGAGAAGGCCCTGCTGGCCTCCGACCTGGGCATCACGCCGACCACCGCCGGCACCGTGATCCGCCTCAACATGCCGCCACTGACCGAGGAGCGTCGGCGCGAGCTGGCCAGGCACGTGGGACACGAAGGCGAAAACGCCAAGATCGCGATCCGCAACGTGCGCCGCGACGCCCTTCAGCAGGTCAAGGATCTGCTGAAGGAAAAGCTGATCACCGAAGACGACGAGCGCCGGGCCGACGACGAGATCCAGAAGCTCACCGATCGCTTCGTCAAGGATGTCGATGCGGTGGTCAAGCACAAGGAAGACGAGTTGATGGCGCTGTGAGCATGACGCCGTCAGGCGCGCCCGCCGCGCATCGATCCGCGACGCCCGGCGCGGCTGACCCGCATGTCCCGCCCGCACGGCGTCACCCGCGAAACGTCGAGCCCGAATGACCGCCAAGCCTGATCCGGCGCTGGTTCCACGTCACGTCGCCATCGTGATGGATGGCAACGGCCGCTGGGCCAAGGCGCGCCACCGCCCGCGCAGCTTCGGTCACAACGCCGGCCGCAAGGCGGTGCGTGAAGTGGTCGAGGCCTGCCTGCGCGAAGGGGTGCAGGCACTCACCCTGTTCGCCTTCTCCAGCGAAAACTGGCAGCGGCCGGCAGATGAGGTGGGTGCCCTGATGAGGCTGTTCGTGCGCGCGCTGGACAAGGAGGTCGACGAGCTGCATGGCCACGGCGTGCGACTGCGCTTCGTTGGCGACCTGACTGCGTTTGACGCGCCGCTGCGCCAGCGCATGCAAACCGCGATGGCGCGCACCGCCGGCAACGACAGGCTGCACGTAAGTGTGGCGGTGAACTACGGCGGTCGCTGGGACATCGTGCAGGCCTGCCGTCAGGCCGCCGCCGCGGTGGCGTGCGGCCAGTTGCGCGCCGAGCAGATCGACGAGGCGCTGCTGGCCCAGTGGATGACATTGGCCGAGCTGCCGCCGCTGGATCTGTTCATCCGCACCGGCGGCGAATGCCGCATGAGCAACTTCCTGCTGTGGCAGGCTGCCTACGCCGAGCTGTACTTTACTGACACCTTGTGGCCCGATTTCGACCAGGCCTGCCTGCGCCGGGCCATCGAAGACTATGCCCGCCGCGAGCGCCGTTACGGCCGCACCGGCGAGCAGGTCGCCACCGCCTCCTAGGGATTCCGATGCTTTTCCAGCGTACCCTCACCGCCCTGGTGCTTGCGCCGCTGGTGATCCTGCTCATCCTGCTGTCATCGACCGCGGTGTTTGCGCTGATCGCCGCGGCTGCCTTCATGCTCGCGCTGTGGGAGTGGCTGCAGCTCAGCGGACTGCAGCAGGTCGCGTGGCGCGCCGCCTGGCTGCTGCTGGCGGCGCTGCTGTTCGGGGGGCTGTGGTGGCTGCGCGCCAGCGCCTGGACGCCGCTGCTGCTGCTCGCCGGCGTGGCATGGTGGCTGCTGGCCTGCGTGTGGTTGCGGCACTTCGCGTTCGCGGCAGCACCAACCCGCGAGAACCTGGCGCTGAAGCTGCTGGCCGGGCTATTCGTGGTGCTCCCGGCATGGGGCGCGCTGGTGAGCATCCATGGCAGCCACGCGAACGGCCACTGGTGGACCCTGCTGGCACTGGTGATCGTGTGGGTCGCCGATATCGGAGCCTATTTCAGCGGGCGCAGCTTCGGCGGACGCAAGCTGGCGCCACAGATCAGCCCGGGCAAGACCTGGGCCGGCGCCTACGGCGCGCTGGTTGCCGGCATGCTGGTAACCCTGCTCGGCGGCTGGCTGCTCGGCGTGCGCGGCAGCCAGCTGCTGGCGCTGGGGCTGCTGGCGGCCGTCACCGTGAGCGCCTCGATCGTCGGCGACCTGTTCGAGAGCCTGATGAAACGGCACGCGCAGGTGAAGGATTCCGGCACCCTGGTGCCCGGCCATGGCGGCCTGCTGGATCGGCTGGACAGCGTGTTCGCCGCCCTGCCGGTATTCGCCACCGGCCTGCTGCTGCTGCGGCTCTGAGATGACCGCCCTCGCCATCAGGAACGTCGCCGTGCTGGGTGCCACCGGGTCGATCGGCGGCAACACGCTCGACGTCATCGCGCGCCACCCGCAGCGTTTTCGCGCCAGCGTGCTGACCGCGCATCGCCAGGTCGAGGCGCTCGTCGCGTTGTGCGTGCAGCATCGGCCGGCGCTGGCGGTGATCGCGGATCCGGCGCTGGAAGCCGAGCTGGCGCGCCGTCTGGCCGCGGCCGGCGTGCGCTGCGACGTCGCCAGCGGTCCGGCGGCGATCGCCGCTGCCGCCGCCAGCAGCTTGTGCGATACGGTGGTGGCGGCGATCGTCGGCGCCGCCGGGCTGGCGTCCACGCTGGCCGCCGCGCGTGCCGGCAAGCGCCTGCTGCTGGCCAACAAGGAGTCGATCGTGATGGCCGGCCCGCTGCTGCTCGAAGCGGTGGCCGCCGGCGGCGGCGCGCTGATTCCGGTCGATTCCGAGCACAACGCACTGTTCCAGTGCCTGCCCGGCGGCCGGCCGCCACTGCAGCGCAGCGGCGTGCGCCGGCTGATCCTGACCGCCTCGGGCGGCCCGTTCCGCGGGCAGACCCGCGCCCAGCTGGCCCACGTCACGCCGGCGCAGGCGTGCAAGCATCCGAACTGGGTGATGGGCCGCAAGATCTCGGTCGATTCGGCCACGCTGATGAACAAGGGTCTGGAGGTGATCGAGGCGCATCACCTGTTCGCCGCACCGGCCGAGGCGATCGAGGTGCTGGTGCATCCGCAAAGCCTGGTGCATTCGCTGGTGGAATATGTCGACGGCTCGGTGCTGGCCCAGCTGGGCAACCCGGACATGCGCACGGCAATCGCGCACGCGCTGGCGTGGCCGGAGCGGGTCGAGGCCGGGGTGGCGCCGCTGGACCTGGCCGCGTGCGCGCCGCTGGCGTTCGAGCCCCCGGATCTGGCCACCTTCCGCTGCCTGGCGCTGGCCTACCAGGCATTGCGCGCGGGCGGCGACGCACCGGCCGTGTTGAACGCGGCCAACGAGGTCGCGGTGGAGGCGTTCCTGGCCGGCGCGCTGCCGTTCCTGTCGATCGCCGACGTGGTGGAAGCGGTGCTTGCGGAACTGCCGGGGCAAGCCGTGGTCGATATAGCGACCCTGGATGAACGCGACCGGACAGCCCGCGAGGCCGCCCGCCGCGTTCTGCGCAATGCTTGCTGATATTCTTGCTCCGATGCTTTCCCTCCACGGCCATTGATGACTTCCTTTTTCGGCTCGGTTTTCTGGTTGCTGGTCACGCTGGGCGTGCTGGTGACCTTTCATGAATTTGGCCACTACTGGGTCGCCCGCCGCTGTGGCGTCAAGGTGTTGCGCTTCTCGATCGGTTTCGGCAGTCCGCTGTGGAGGCGCACCGGCCGCGACGGCACCGAGTACCAGATCGCCGCGATCCCGCTGGGCGGCTACGTCAAAATGCTGGATGCACGCGAGGGCGAGGTCGATCCCGCGCTGCGCGCGCAGGAGTTCACCGGCAAGCCGGTGTGGCAGCGCATCGCGATCGTGGCGGCCGGGCCGGGATTCAACCTGATCTTTACGCTGGCCGCGTTCTGGCTGATGTTCATGCTGGGGCGGCCGGACGTGGCGCCGGTGGTGACCGCCGCGCCGCACAGCCTCGCCGCCGCGGCGGGCATCCAGCGGGATGATCGCATCCTCAGTATCGACGGCCGCGCGGTGAGCACCTGGAGCGACGCGATGGACGCGGTGGCGAACGCCCTGCTGGCGCGCACGCCGCTGTCGCTGGGCGTGCGCGGCAGTGATGGCCAGCCGCGACAGCTGCTGCTGCCGCTGAACCGGTTGCCACCCGGCCAGTCCGTCGACAAATACCTTGGCGAACTGGGCCTGCAGCTGGCGCCGCCGCCGGCGGTGGCCGCCACGGTCATGCCCGGCGATCCGGCGGCGCAGGCCGGCATGCGGGGCGGCGACCGCATCCTCAGCGTCAACGGCCAGCCGGTGAGCGATTTCATCGCCTTTGGCAAGCTGGTCCAGACGACGGCGGCGCGCTCGCCGAAGCTGGTGATCGGCGTCGAGCGCGCCGGCCACCCGCTGAGCCTCGACATCACCGCACGCTGGGCCTCGCTGGCGGGCCAGCCGCCCAAATGGATCCTGGGCATCGGCGCGCCGCCACCGGAAACGGCCACCCTGCGCTACGGCCCGCTGAGGGCCATCGGCGCCTCGCTGCAGACGACCTGGCGCAACACCCGGCAGACCTTCGGCATGCTCGGCAAGATGCTCAGCGGCGAAGCCTCCACGCGCAACCTGTCCGGCGTGATCGGCATCGCCGAAGTGGCCAATGCTTCGGCGCACATGGGCCTGTCGTGGTTCCTGCAGTTCCTGGCGCTGGTCTCGCTGAGCCTGGCGATCCTGAACCTGCTGCCGATCCCCGTCCTGGATGGCGGACACCTGCTGTATTATCTGATCGAGCTGGTCAAGGGCAGTCCGGTCAGCGAACAGGTGATGGTAGTGGGCCAGTACATCGGCATGGCCTTGCTGTTCAGCCTGATGGGGCTGGCGTTCTACAACGACATCCACCGCATGTTGCTGTCGTGATGTCGCTGGCCGGCCATCCGCACCGGTGGTTTGCAGCACGGCTTGCCGTGGTCGCACGCCTGCGCAGCAGCACTTCACGCCACCTGCGTTTGCGCAGTGCGGATTCTTTTTCGAGACCGGGCGTAGCCCGGTCTCACACGTCGATCGGGGCGGCCGCACTGGCCGGCCCGTCGCACTAACCCAACGGAACCGACGATGAAGCGTATCGCCGCGCTGATCCTGCTTGCCTCCCTCTCCGCCAATGCGTTCGCGTTCGACCCGTTCGTGGTGTCGGACATCCGCATTGACGGTCTCAGCCGCATCTCCGCCGGTACGGTGTACAACTATCTGCCGGTCAGCAAGGGCGACCGGATGACCAACGCCGAGGCCCAGCGGGCCATCCGCGCGCTGTATCAGACCAAGTTCTTCAGCGACGTGGAGATGGATCGCGAAGGCAGCATCCTGGTGATCAAGGTGGTCGAGCGGCCGTCGATCGCCAAGCTGACCATCCGCGGCAACCACGACATCAAGACCGAGGATCTGAAGAAGGGCCTCAAGCAGATCGGGCTGGCCGAGGGCGAGACGTTCGACCGGCTGGCGCTGGACAACGTGCAGCAGGAGCTGATCCGCCAGTACTACAACCGCGGCAAGTACAACGTCTCGGTGCTGCCGCACGTGGTCAAGCTGGATCGCAACCGGGTCGCCGTGGATATCGAGATCCGCGAGGGCAAGGCGGCCAAGATCGAGGAGCTCAACATCCTTGGCAACCATGCCTTCACCGACAAGCAGATCCGCAAGGGCTTCGAGTCCAACACGCCCGGACTGATGTCCTGGTATTCGAAGGACGACCAGTATTCGCGCGAGAAGCTCTCCGGCGACCTGGAGAAGCTGCAGTCGTTCTACATGGATCGCGGCTATGCCGACTTCGGCGTGGACTCGACCCAGGTGACGATCGCACCAGACAAACGCTCCATGTACATCGACGCCAGCATCAAGGAAGGCGCCATCTACAAGGTGGCCGAGGTCAAGCTGCTGGGCGAGCTGATCCTGCCGGAGGCGACGCTGCGACAACTGGTCTATGTGAAGCCGGGTGATGTCTTCAACCGTGCAGCCATCGAGGCCAGCACCAAGTCGATCAAGGCCCTGCTGGCCAATATCGGCTACGCCTACGCCAAGGTCACGCCGATTCCCAAGCTGGACAAGGACAAGCGCACCGTCGACCTGACCCTGTACATCGAGCCGGGCCAGCGCGTCTACGTGCGGCGGGTGATCTTCTCCGGCAACACGCGCACCGAGGACAC
>JAJXTX010000195.1:1247-4967 GCA_021783385.1 Pseudomonadota bacterium | reverse complement strand
CTCACCGACATGCTGACCGGCCCGAACAGGTAGCGCAGTTCCGGATGCCGCTGCAGGTACAGGCCGATGCCCTGCCACAGCTGATCGAGCGCACGCGACCGCCAGTAGGCCGGCGCGATGAAACTGCGACCCAGCTCCAGCCCTTGGCTCAGTCGCGATTCCAGCGCCGGCGAATACTGAAACAGGCCGGAGGTATACAGCCCGGCCAGACCGCGCTCGGCGATCAGCCGGCCGCCGTGACCGAAGCGATAGGAGCCGACGATGCGCAGCGCCCGCGCATCCCACAGCACCAGATGCTCGTAGTGCGGATCGTGCGCGTCGAGGTCGCGCCGAGTGCCGGTGCCCTCGCCGACCTTGCGGAAGGTCAATTCGCGCAGCCGGCCGATTTCGCGCAGCACCACGCTGTCGAGCGGCCCCTTGAACAACCATGCCTGCTTGCCGTCGGCCAGCTCGGCCAGCTTCTCGGCGCGCAGGGAAAGCTCGGCTGCCACCTGTTCGGCCGGCTCCGGATGCGCCAGCGGCACCTGTCCGCCGAAGATCAGGCCGCGATGCCGGCCCACCCGGTACACGTGCCGTCGCATCAGCCGGGCGGCCTGTTCGGACGAGCCGCCACTGCGCTGCCGCAGCTCGGCGGCGCTGACCAGCGCGCCGATGCTGAAGCCGATCCGGCGCCGGCCCGCCGCCACCGCCTCGCGCGGCAGCATTGCCGTGCTGAGCGGCTTGGCCAGCATCGACAGGCCGTAAAACATCGCCGAATTGCGCGCTGCCACGTGCACCGGCAGCACCGGCGCGCCGCTGCGCGCGGACAGCCGCGCGAAGCCGTCCGACCAGCGTCCGTCGCGCACGCCGTCGGCGCGCACGCGCGATACCTCGCCAGCCGGAAACACGATCAGCGCCTCGCCGTTTTGCAGTGCGCGGTAGATGCCGCGCGGGCGCGAAGCGGCGCCCTTGCCGAACACGTCCACCGGGAGCAGCAGCTTGCTCAGCTGCGGCACCGTGGCCAGCCAGTCGTTGCCGAGAATGCGCACGTCGCTGCGCACCGAGCCGATCAGCTGCAGCAACGCCAGCGCGTCCTGCATGCCCAGCGGATGGTTGGCCACCACCAGCAGCGGGCCGTCCAGCGGAATGTGCTCGCGTTCGCGCGGATCGAAGTGATAGCTGGTGCCGAGCACCTCCAGCACGCGCTCGACGAAGGCGAAACCCTCGACCGCGCCGACCCGCTGCAGCACCCGGTTGAAGCCGTCTTCATCGGCCAGGCGACCGAGCATGCCGGCCACCGGGCGGCGGATCGCGGGGTGATGCGCCAGCCATGGCAGGCGCTCGGTGAGGCTCTGTTCGATGCTGAGCATGACCACATCCTCGGGCTTTTCGACATCCTGCCGCCCGATTGTGACAACACACCGATCACGCGCGATGTGAATGTCCGCCAGCGCGGCACACCCGATGTCTCACACCGCCAGATGCAGGAACGACGCCACCCCGGCCATGAACATCTGCACCGAGAGCGCGATCAGCAGCATGCCCATCACCCGCTCCAGCGCAGTCAGCACGCTTTCGCCGAGCCAGCGGAACAGGTAGGTGGCGCTGAGCAGGATCAGCGAGGTGGCCAGCCACGCCAGCAGCAGCGCAGTCACCCAGTCCGCCGTGCGGCCGGGCTGGGTGTTGGTCAGCAGCAGCAGCGCCGCCATCGCCGACGGCCCGGCCACGCCGGGGATCGCCATCGGCACGATGAACGGCTCGCCCTCGCCCGGCTTGCCGAAGATGCCGCCGCCGTCCGCCGGCGGAAACACCATGCGGATACCGATCAGGAACAGCACGATGCCACCGGCGATGCTGATCGAATCCGGCTTCAGCTGCAGCAGCTTGAGGATGTGCTGGCCGCCGAACAGGAACCCCAGCAGCACGCCCAGCGCGATCAGCAGCTCGCGCACCATCACCCGGCGCCGGCGCTTGGGCGGCACGTCCTTCAGCAGGCTCAGAAAGAACGGGATATTGCCCAGCGGGTCCATGATCAGAAACAGCATGATCCCCGCCGACAACGTGGTCATCTGCGTTTCCATCTCGACTCCCTTGATGACGTCACGGCCATCGCAATGCGGCCGTCAGCTTATCCGTTCTGCCGCGTGCGCCGGTCAGTCGGGCCGCAGATCCAGCACCGCACCGCGCACCGCCAGCGCCTGCGCGCCGAGCAGGTAGACGGCCGCCGCGGCGGCCGCATCCGGCAGCGGCCGCTGCAGGATGTCCTCGCCGAAGTAGGCCTGCCGGCGCAGCGCGGTACGCATCGGCGCGGGCAGCAGCGCATGCACGCGCAGCGGGCTCTCGTCGGTCTCCTCGTGCAGGATCGCCACCAGGCGCTCCAGCGCCGCCTTCGACACGCCGTAGCCACCCCAGTGCGCGCGCTGCAGCAGCTGCGGGTTGTCCAGCACGAACACCACCGCACTGTCGTCGGCCCGCGTCAGCAGCGGCATGCACGCCTGGGTCAGCGCGAACGGTGCCGACACATTCACGTGCAGCGCGCGCAGCCAGTCGTCCGGCTTGTGCATCGACAGCGGGGTGAGCCCGGTGAAGCTGGCCGCGGCGTGCACGATGCCGTCGAGCCGGCCGAAGTCGCGCTCCAGCCCCTCGGCCAGCGCGGCGTACTCGCGCGGCGTGGCCACTTCCATGTCCAGCGGATGGATCACCGGTTCGGCCAGCCCCTCGGCCAGCATCGCGTCGTACAGCTGCTCCAGCTGGCGCTTGCGCCGGCCGCTGATCACCACGGTGGCGCCGGCGCGCGTGGCCGCGCGCGCCACCGCGCCGCCAAGGCCTCCGGTGGCACCGGTCACCAGCACCACGCGCCCGGCGAGGCTGTCGGCCGCCGGCGTCCACTCGCCCGGCAGCCTTGCCAGCTGCAGCGTCATGGATGCAGCGCTCCGGCCACGTCCTGCGCCATGCGGGTGAGCTCGCCGGCCGACTTCAGCTCCTCGACGATGTCGCAGCCACCGATCAGCTCGCCCTGGATGAACAGCTGCGGGAAGGTCGGCCAGTTGGCAAAGTGCGGCAAAGCCGCGCGCAGCTGCGGGTCGGCGAGCACGTTCACCGCGTGGAATGTCGCGCCTGCGTCGGACAGTGCCTGCGCCGCGCGGCTGGAGAAGCCGCACATCGGAAATTGCGGCGTGCCTTTCATGAAAAGCACGATGGGATGCTCGGCCAGCAGCGCCCTGATTCGCTCGTTGATATCCATAGCCCGGTGATTCATCTTTACAATGCAGACAGACCGATATTGTATCAGTCACCCACCGGCTGCCGTCCGTTGCGCCGATCTTCTCCCCCAGCCAAAGCTCAAGGAGTCACTAGCATGGCGATCGAACTTCCCCCGCTTCCCTACGAAAAAAACGCCCTGGAGCCGCACATTTCCGCCGAAACGCTGGAGTACCACTACGGCAAGCACCACCAGGCCTATGTGACCAATCTCAACAAGCTGATCGAGGGCAGCGAGTTTGCCAGCGCTCCGCTGGAAGACATCATCCGCAAGTCCTCCGGCGGCGTGTTCAACAACGCCGCGCAGATCTGGAACCACACCTTCTACTGGCACTCGATGAGCCCCAAAGGCGGCGGCGCCCCCAGCGGCAAGCTGGCCGACGCGATCAACAAGGCGTTCGGCTCGTTCGAGAAGTTCAAGGAGGAATTCACCAAGTCGGCCACCGGCAACTTCGGCTCTGGCTGGACCTGGCTGGTGCA
>JAJXTX010000195.1:0-1147 GCA_021783385.1 Pseudomonadota bacterium | reverse complement strand
ACGTGGTTCTCGAACTGGCTGGTATGGGCGCCCTCGATCGTCCAGTGGCCGGAGTTGTGCACGCGTGGTGCCATCTCGTTGCCGAGCAGTTCGCCGTCCTTGACGAACAACTCCAGTGCGAACACGCCGACGTAGTCGAGCCGCTCGGCCAGCGTGCGCGCCAGCGCGGTGGCACGCGGCTGCAGCGCGCCGATGTCCGGCGCCGGTGCCAGACTCAGGCTGAGCACGCCGTCGACATGCCAGTTGCGGGTCAGCGGCCAGCAGCGGAATTCGCCATCGCGTCCGCGCACCGCCAGCACCGACAGCTCGCGCTCGAACGGCACGAACGCTTCCAGGATCAGCCCGTGCGCCGCCGCCTGCGCGCCCAGTGCCGCCCACGCGGCATCCGCATCGGCGGCCTGCCGCAGGCGGAACTGGCCCTTGCCGTCGTAGCCGAGCCGGCGCGTCTTCAGGATCGCCGGTGCGCCGATCTCACGCAACGCGCGATCGAGATCGTCGCGGCTGTCCACCGCCATGAACTGCGGCGTCGACAGGCCGCACTCGCGGAACAGGGTCTTCTCGGCCAGCCGGTCCTGCGCCACCGCGAGCGCCCGCGGATTCGGAAACACCGCGGTGCGCCCGGCCACCCAGCGGGCGGTTTCGGCCGGCACGTTCTCGAAGTCGAAGGTGACCACGTCGACCTCGGCGGCGAACGCCTCCAGCGCGGCGTAGTCGCTCCAGTCGGCGATCCGCAGCGGGGCGACCTGACCGGCACAGGCGTCGGCGGCGCTGTCGACCACGCGCACCTGCACGCCCAGCGGTGCCGCCGCCAGCGCCAGCATGCGCGCCAGCTGACCACCGCCCAGAATACCCAGCACAGGCTGGCGTCCGGCGCTCATTGACGTGGATCCGGCTGGTCGAGCACCGCTTGGGTCTGCCGGCTGCGCCAGTCCTCCAGCGCTGCGGCCAGCACCGGATCGTGCAGGGCCAGCACGGCAGCGGCGAGCAGGCCGGCGTTCACGGCGCCGGCGCGGCCGATCGCCAGCGTGCCCACCGGGATGCCGGCCGGCATCTGCGCGATCGACAGCAGCGAATCCATCCCGTTCAGCGCCTTGGATTGCACCGGTACCCCGAACACCGGCAGCCGCGTCTTGGCCGCCAGCATGCC
>JAJXTX010000194.1 GCA_021783385.1 Pseudomonadota bacterium | reverse complement strand
GCGGCGGCGTAACGGTGATCTGGGGAATGGCGAACGGCGAGCATGGCAAGCGCTGGATGTTCTGCGTACAGGACACCGGCCCCGGGCTGAATGCCGACTCCGATACACCGCTGGCCCACCAACTGCACGAGGCGACGCAGATCGCTCGCGAGCTGGATCACGCTCCTGCGCCCAACCAGCTTGCCCAAGCCCCGACCGTGCCGGCCCAGTCCAGGACCCTGCCTCCGGGGCAAATACCGGGCGAAGGCGTCGGTCTCACCATCGTGAAGCGCCTGTGTGAACTGCTGGACGCCAGCATCGAATTGGAGACCAGTCCGGGCAAAGGCTCCACCTTCCGGGTCATCTTGCCCCGCAGCTACGCGAGAGAGGAGTCGTGATCCGACCGGTTCCAAATGCGGCGCGCTGCCGGCCGCGTGCGACAGGGCATGACATCGGCGAAACTTGCACGAAAAGCTGCATCCATTCCGTTTCAATCCAGACCGGGAAAACCCCATGACCGATGCCATCTACGCAAGCTCCGTTCCCGTCTTCAGGCAGATGCTTGGCGGCCTCGCCGCGATCCTGGCCAAGGCCGAGGCGCATGCGGTGCAGAAGCAGATCGAGCCGGCGGCGCTGATCCAGGCGCGGCTGTTTCCGGACATGTTTCCGCTGGGCCGGCAGGTGCAGATCGCCTGCGATTTCGCGCGTGGCGTGTCCGCGCGGCTGGCGGGGGCACAGGTGCCGAAGTACGACGACAGCGAGCAGAGCTTCGCGGAGCTGCGCGGGTTGATCGCGCGCAGCATCGACTTCATCGACGGCTTCAGCCCGGCGCAGTTCGCGGACGCCGCCCAGCGCCCGATCGTGACGCGGCCGGGCACGCCGAAGGAGCGCCGTTTCGACGGTCAGAGCTATCTGTTGAGCTATGGTCTGCCGCAGTTTTTCTTCCACGTGACCACGGCGTACGCGCTGCTGCGCCACAACGGCCTGGAGATCGGCAAGCGCGATTACATGGGCCAGTACTGAGCCGGACAGGCGCGGTCATCGGTCGAGGCTGCCGGGCAGGACACAGGCCGAGCCCGGCAGCTGTTGTGTGCAGTTACTTGGCCTTCTTCTTTTCCTGCTTCGCCGCCTTCTTTTCCTTCATCGTCTTGGCCGGCTTTTTCTTGTCGCTTTTCTTTGAATCCATGCCCTTGCTCATGTCGCTCTCCGCGGTGTGGACGGGTGCTGCGTGACGCGCAGGGGAGTCTAAGCCGTTCCGGCGTCGATGGGGCGCTCCGCGCCGGAGACTTCGCCGGCCCTGTTGCCGCCACGGCGCTGTGCGGATGCAGGCAGAGCGCCTGCGGCGGCCCGCACTCAGATGCGTTCGGCGGGCGCCAGATAGCGCCACTGCCCTGGCGGCAGCTTCGCCAGCGAGATGCGGCCCACGCGCAGGCGCTTCATCGCCAGCACGGTGAGGCCGACCGCGTGGCACATCGGCTCGATCTGCGTCGGTTGCAGCCGCTTGAACGCAAAGCGCAGCCGCTGCTCGCTTTGCCAGCTCACCTTGATCGGCGGCATCGCGTAGTTGTTGAAGCGCAGCCCGTGGTTGAGCAGGGCCAGCCCGTTGGCGATCGGCGTGCCGCTGACGTCGACCACGAATTCCTGCTCGATCCGCTCGAGGTCTTCGGTGAGCTTGCGGGTGACGCGCCAGTCCTGGGTGAAGATCAGCAGCCCGCTGGCGCTGGTGGGCAGCGACAGCGGCGAGGTCAGTCGCTGCAGGTGGCGTTGCAGCGGGCGCACGCCGGAGCCGTCGTCCGGCCAGCGCGCATCGGGCGTGAGCAGGGCGCTGGCCGGGTTCGCGCCCGCGCCGGCGTCGTAGCCGGCCGGCTTGTGCAGCACCAGGGTCACCGCCTCGGTGGGCGCCAGCCGGGCGGCGGGATCGAGTTCCACGGTTTGCGTGTCCACCATGAACTGCGGCTGCTCCACCACGGTGCCGTCGACGCGCACCCAGCCGCCCTCGATGTACTGCTCGGCCTCGCGCCGGGAGCACTGGGCCAGCGCGACGACGCGTTTGGCGAGGCGGACGGGTTCGGTCATGCTGCGGCCGTTGAGCGGAGGTTGGTCATTGTAGACGCCTGTGGGAGGTAGCCGCCTGTGGGTGCGGGCGTGCGGCTGGCAATCGCTGCCGGCGCCCCAAGATCAAGGGCCTCGTTACGGCGGAGTTCGGCATGATCCCCTTTTCCATCCTCGATCTGGCGCCGGTGACCGAAGGCAGCGATGCCGCGCAGGCGTTCCGCAACACGCTCGATCTGGCGCAGCTGGGCGAGCGCCTCGGCTACCGGCGCTACTGGCTGGCCGAGCACCACAACATGCCGGGCATCGCCAGCGCGGCTACTGCGGTACTGATCGGCCATGTGGCCGGCGGCACCACGACAATCCGCGTCGGTGCCGGCGGCATCATGCTGCCGAACCACGCGCCGCTGCAGGTGGCCGAGGCGTTCGGCACGCTGGCGGCGCTGTATCCGGGGCGCATCGACCTGGGCCTGGGACGTGCGCCGGGTACCGATCAGCCCACCGCGCAGGCGCTGCGCCGGTATGTCGACAGCGCCGATGCGTTTCCGCAGGACGTGCGCGAATTGCTCGGCTATTTCGAGCCGGCCCAGCCCGGCCAGCGCGTGCGCGCCGTGCCCGGCGCCGGGCTGGAGGTGCCGGTGTGGCTGCTGGGGTCGAGCCTGTTCAGCGCCACGCTGTCGGCGCAGCTGGGGCTGCCGTTCGCATTCGCCTCGCACTTCGCGCCGGATGCGATGGACGAGGCGCTGGCGCTGTACCGGCGCAACTTCCGCCCCTCCGCGCGCCTGCAGCAGCCGTACGCGATGCTCGGCATCAACCTGGTCGCCGCCGACAGCGATGCGCAGGCGCGGCGGCTGTTCACCACCCAGCAGCAGAGCTTCATCAACCTGCGCCGCGGCCGGCCGGGGTTGATCCCGCCGCCGATCGATGACATCGAGGCCTATTGGACCCCGGTCGAGAAACTGGGCGTCGAGCGCGCGCTGGCCTGCGCCGTGGTGGGCGACGCTGACAGCGTGCGCGAGGGCATTGCCGCCTTCATCGCGCGGCATCGGCCGGATGAACTGCTGATCACCACCAACGTGTTCGAGCACGCCGCGCGGCGGCATTCGTTCGAGATCGCGGCGGCCGTGCGGCAGCAGCTGGACTCGCCCAGCGCACTGGCGCACTGAGCGGCGCGCCGGCAAAAGTCCGGATGCGGTGCCCGATCGGCCATAATTGGGGTTATTCCACGAACGATTGAAGCGCTCCCACGCATGAAAACACCCAAGGGCCTGCAGGATCTGATCGACGAGGGCGTGATCGACCAGGTGCTGCGACCGCTGAAGAGCGGCAAGGAAGCGTCGGTCTACGTCGTGCGCTCGGGCGAGGACATCCGCTGCGCCAAGGTCTACAAGGACATGGCGCAGCGCAGCTTTCAGGCGCGCGTGCAGTACCAGGAAGGGCGCAAGGTGCGCGGCAGCCGGCAGGCCCGCGCGATGGGCAAGGCGACCAAGTTCGGCCGCAAGGAGGCCGAGGCGGCGTGGAAGAACGCCGAGGTCGATGCGCTGTACCATCTCACCGCCGCTGGCGTGCGCGTACCCAGGCCCTACGGCTATTTCAACGGCGTGCTGGTGATGGAGCTGGTCACCGACGCGGACGGCCATTCCGCGCCGCGGCTGGGCGAGGTGGAGCTGTCGGCGGACACCGCGCGCGCCTTTCACCGCTTCCTGATGCAGCAGGTTGCGCGGATGCTGTGCATCGGCCTGATCCATGGCGACCTGTCCGAATACAACGTGCTGGTGGCGCCGGAAGGCCCGGTGATCATCGACCTGCCGCAGGTGGTCAGCGCGTCGGGCAACAACAACGCGCGTACCATGCTGCGGCGTGACGTGGGCAATCTGAGCATCAGCCTGTCGCGCTTTGCGCCCGAGCTGCTGGACACCCACTACGCCGAGGAGATGTGGGCGTTGTTCGAACTGGGCGAGCTGCACCCGGACAGCGAGCTCACCGGCCAGTTCACCTTCGACGAACGCAGCGCCGACGTCGACAGCGTGATGCAGTCGATCATCGACGCGCGCGAGGAGGCGATCATCCGCCAGCTGGGGCGCGAGGCGGCCGCACGGGGCGAGTGAACGGCTTGCCAGTGTAATTTGTGGGAGCGGCTTCAGCCGCGATGCTCCGGGTTTGACCTGGCTTGCCTGTCACCTCGAGCAGGGCATCGCGACTGGAGTCACTCCCGCGCCAGAGCGCATTTCAGGGTGTGCCGACGTTCAGCAATTCCACGTCGAACACCAGCGAGGCGTTCGGCGGAATGTCGCTGCCGGCGCCGTCGGCGCCGTAGCCGAGCGCGGCGGGAATCAGCAGGGTGCGCTTGCCGCCCACGCGCATGCCGACCACGCCCTGGTCCCAGCCGGCGATCACGCTGCCCTCGCCGAGCACGAAGGAGAACGGCTCGCCGTGGCCGCGCGAGCTGTCGAACTCGGTGCCGTGCTTGTTGCTGGCCAGGTCGTCGTAGAGCCAGCCGGTGTATTGCACGGTGACCTTCATGCCGGGTTTGGCCTCGGCGCCGGTGCCGATCTTCTGGTCGATCACGGTCAGCTTGTCGACCTGCCCGGAGGCCTGTGCCTTCGGTGCGACGGTGCAGGCGGCGAGGGCGAGCAGGGTGAGCAGGGCAAGCAACCAGCGCATGGGTGACTCCTGAAGTGGGCAGGGCAGCGGGCGGAGAAGCGGGTAGGGCGGAGCGCGGATTATCCGGCAATCGGGCGCTGGCATGGGGAACGCAGCGGGGCGCTCACGCCGGCGCATCGGTCGCGCTGCGATGCTCGTCGCGCGCCGCCTGCCACACCTCGCGCGCGGCGTCGGCGTTCATCAGCATGATGCCCGCGCCCACCAGCACGTCCGGCCAGACCGAGGGCGCGAAGGCGGTGACCGCGCCGGCGATCACGATGGCGATATTGGCAAACACGTCGT
>JAJXTX010000022.1:10834-21414 GCA_021783385.1 Pseudomonadota bacterium | reverse complement strand
GGCCAGCAGGGTCAGCGCGATCAGCGCGATCAGGGCGACAGGCAGGCGGTGCGGCATGGACAGTTCCTTCACGGGGCACATCAGCATGGGCAAAGTCTACGACAGCGATGTGTCGGGGCTGGCCGCCATTGCATGCGGTCTGACAGACTGAGGGCCCGCACCCCCACGGACCTGACCCGCATGGATACTCCGCTGCCGCCGCTGCGCGATGCGTCCCTCACCATCCGCATCATCAGCTATGTACTGGCGGCCGCGATGCTGCTGCTCGTCCTCGGCCTGCGCATGCTGCCGGCGCTGCTCGCCGGCCTGCTGGTCTACGAACTGGTGCAGGCGATGACTCCGCTGCTCGGTCAGCGCATCTCCGGCGACCGCGCGCGGGTGCTGGTGGTGACCGTGCTGGGGGCGATCGTGGTGGGCCTGCTGATCCTGCTGATCCTCGGCGTGATCAGCTTCTTTCGCAACGAGATCGGCAACCCCGAGCTGCTGTGGCAACAGCAGCTGATGCCGCTGGTGGAAAAGGCCCGTCAGCAACTGCCGGCGGTGCTGGTCGACCACCTGCCGGACAGCGTCGACAACCTGCGCGTGAGCGCGGCGGAGCTGGCGCGCAAGCATGCGGGCACGCTGCAACTGGCCGGCAAGGAAGCGGTGCGGCTGTTCGTGCACATCCTGATCGGCCTGGTGCTGGGCGCGATCATCGCGCTCAGCCACACCCGCCCCGCGCACCAGGTCGGCCCGCTCGCCGCGGCGCTGGGACTGCGCTGCCGGCGACTGGCGGCGGCGTTCCACAACATCGTGTTCGCACAGCTCAAGATCTCGCTGATCAACACTGCCTGCACCGCGATCTTCCTGCTCGGCGCGCTGCCGCTGTTCGGCATCCACGTGCCGCTGGCCAAGACGCTGGTGGTGGTCACCTTCATCGTCGGCCTGCTGCCGGTGGTCGGCAACCTGCTGTCGAACACCGCGATCACGATTGCCGCGCTGTCGGTATCGCTGGGCGTGGGCATTGCCGCGCTGGGCTTCCTGCTGTTGATCCACAAGCTGGAATACTTCCTCAACGCCCGCATCGTCGGCACCCAGATCAACGCCCGCGCGTGGGAGCTGCTGATGGCCATGCTGCTGATGGAAGCGGCCTTCGGCCTGGCCGGCGTGATCGCCGCGCCGATCTACTACGCCTACCTGAAGAGCGAGCTGGAAGCCGAGCGGCTGGTGTGATCGAAGTTGGGCGCCGTTTGCCGGGCAGTCGCCGCAGGATGAAAAATCCGCCTTGCGTGCCGGTCAATCACCACCCGCCAGCATCGCGGCAATCTTCTGCATGTGCGACTGCGCGGTTTCGCGGGTGACTTCCTGGTCCGCTTCGGGATCCTTGCCCTGCCAGTGCAGGTCGGCCTGCGGCAGCTCATGCAGGAAGCGGCTGGGCTGGTTGCTGTGGACGTCGCCGTAGCGCCTGGTCCTGGCCGACCACGACAACGTCAGCAGTTCCTTGGCGCGGGTGATGCCTACGTACAGCAGGCGCCGCTCCTCGTCGAGGCGGCCCTCGTCGATGGCGCCTTCGTGCGGCAGCGTGCCGTCCTCGCAGCCGACGATGAAGACGAAGCGGAACTCCAGCCCCTTGGCCGCGTGCAGGGTCATCATGCGCACCGCGTTGCCGGGCTCGTCGCGGTCGGCGTGGCTGAGCAGCGCGAGCTGGGCGGCGAGGTCGCCACCGGAGGTGACCCCGCCGGCGCTGCTGCCCTTCTGCATCGCGCGGAACCAGTCGGCCAGCTCCTTCAGGTTGCCCAGCCGGCGCTCGCGCAGGCTGGCGTCGGGCGTGCCGGCGGCGATCTGCGCGGCGTAGCCAGTGCGCGCCAGGATCGTCTCGACCAGATCGGCCGCGCCCTGGTGCATCGAGGCGCTGCGCAGTTCGTCCAGCAGGCTGGCGAACGACGCCAGCGCCGCCGCCGGACGCGGCGTGAGCTGGCGCAGCACGCTGTCGCTGCGGGTGGCTTCCAGCAGCGAGCAGTGCCGGCTCTGCGCGATGCGGCCGAGGTTTTCCAGCGTGGTGGCGCCGATCTCGCGCTTGGGCACATTCACCACGCGCAGGAACGCGGCGTCGTCGCTGGGGTTGGTCAGCAGGCGCAGGTAGCACAGCAGGTCCTTCACCTCGGCGCGGTCGAGGAAGGACAGCGCGCCGGTGAGGTGATAGGGGATACGTGCCAGCCGGAAGGCCTTTTCCAGTGGGCGCGCCTGGAAGTTGCCGCGGTACAGCACCGCGATGTCATGCCAGCGCGCCTTGTGCTTCTCGGCCAGCGCGGTGGCGATCGCTGCGACGCGTTCGGCCTCGTGTTCGGCCTCCTTGCATTCCAGCACGCGGATCGGCGCGCCTTCGGGCAGCTCGCTCCACAGCTTCTTTTCGTGCAGGTGCGGGTTGTTGCCGATCAGCTGGTTGGCCGCGCGCAGGATGCGCTTGCCGCAGCGGTAGTTCTGCTCCAGCTTGATCACGCGCAGGTTTGGCCAGTCACGGCCGAGCTGATCGATGTTCTCCGGATTGGCGCCGCGCCACGCGTAGATCGACTGGTCGTCATCGCCCACGCAGGTGATGCCGCCGCGCTCGCCGGCCAGCACTTTCAGCAGCCGGTACTGCGCGTCGTTGGTGTCCTGGTATTCGTCCACCAGCAGATAGCGCAGGCGCTCGCGCCAGGTGGCGCGGGCCTCCTCGTCGGATTCCAGGATCTGCAGCGGCAGCCGGATCAGGTCGTCGAAATCCACCGCGTTGAACGCGGCGAGACGCTGTTGGTACATCTCGTAGATCGTCGCCGCCTCCAGCTCGCGCGGACTGCGCGCGGCGGCCAGCGCCTGCTCCGGCGAGAGCCCACCGTTCTTGGCGCGGCTGAGCAGGTTGCGGATGCCGAACAGCACATCGGGCTTCACCCCCTTGGGCGCCAGCTCCTTGATGATGCCGCCGCTGTCGTCCGCATCCAGCACCGAGAAGCCGCGGCGCAGGCCGGCGCGGGCGTGCTCGATCTGCAGGAATTTCAGCCCCAGCGCGTGGAACGTGCTCACCGTCAGCGCCTGCGCATCCTCGGCGCTGACCAGCTGGGCGACGCGCTCGCGCATCTCGCGCGCGGCCTTGTTGGTGAAGGTGATCGCGGCGATCTTCGACGGCGCCAGATGCCTGCGCGCGATCAGCCACGCGATCTTCTGTGTAATCACCGAGGTCTTGCCGGAGCCGGCGCCGGCCAGCACCAGCAGCGGGCTGTCGCAGTGTTCCACGGCGGCCAGTTGTTGCGGATTGAGCATGGAGTCCAGGCGGTCTGCGACGCGATGGGCGATGGTAACAGGGCACCTGCGGGATATCGCCTTCGGCTGGGAGCGGCTGAAGCTGCTCCCGCAAGATGGCCGCAGGCGCTCGCGCTACCATGCACGGCATCTTCCAGGCGCACCGGCATGGCCAAGCTCTACTTTCACTACTCGGCAATGAATGCCGGCAAGACCACCGCGCTGTTGCAGGGCGCCTGGAACTACCGCGAACGCGGCATGCGCACGCTGATCTTCACGCCGGCGCTGGACAACCGCTATGGCGAGGGCGTGGTGGCATCGCGCATCGGCCTGCAGGCCAGCGCGCGGCGCTTCGGGCCGGAAGAAAACCTGTTCGCCCTGATCGAGGCGGATATCGCGGAGCATGGCGCCCTGCACTGCGTGTTCGTTGACGAGGCGCAGTTCCTGACCAAGGCGCAGGTGTGGCAGATCAGCGACGTGGTCGATCGCCTGAACATCCCGGTGCTCGCCTATGGCCTGCGCACGGACTTCCGTGGCGAGCTGTTCGAGGGCAGCCGCTATCTGCTGGCCTGGGCGGACAACCTGGAGGAGATCAAGACGATCTGCCACTCGGGCCGCAAGGCCACCATGGTGGTGCGTGTGGACGAACACGGCCGCGCCGTCACCGACGGCCCGCAGGTTGAGATCGGCGGCAACGAGCGCTATGTCTCGGTGAGTCGCGCCGAGTTCAAGAAGATCAGCGAGGGCAGTGGCCGCATCGAATTGCAGCAATGCGTGCTGCCGCTCGGCAAGCAGCACTGAGCACCACTCATCACCGAAGGAATGCCATGAGCCACCCGATCGTCATCCCCGCCTGGCAGCGCCCGCACTGGCAGGCCAGCGACGAGGAGATCCTGCTGCAGTTCTATGTGTTCGGAAAGTTCGAGGCGGTGCGCGTGCCTTCGCTGGACTACGGCAGCGACGGCCTGCCGTCCGGCATCACGGCAACCAATCATCATCACCGTGATCTGCGCGCGTGGGAGGGATATCCGCTGAAGGGCGCGATGGGTCGCATGTTCAGGGACGATGCACCCGAGGCGTATCAGCAGGCCATCGACGCGCCCGAGGTGATGGTGGTGCGCGGCACGCTGAAGGACAGCCCGGACACCGGCTACCTGCGCGACACGCTGGGCGTGCTGGCCGGCCTGCTCGACATTGGCGGCGTGGCGATCCTCGACCCGCAGATCCTCGGCCTGCTCGACGCCGATGCTTGGCGGCGCCAGTACCTGACCCGCGACGGCGCGCCGATCCGCAACCATCTGCTGATCCTGCGTGACGGCGAGCCGGAGCCGAACCACTCGTGGATCCACACCCGCGGCATGCGCAAGTTCGGTCGCCCCGACGTCAGCATCCACCAGGTGCCCGAGCGCGACACCGACCGCGCCGGCGCGTTGTGCCAGCAGCTGGCCGAGCTGCAGGCGCTTGGCGCGCACTTCCGCGACGGTCAGCGGCTGGAGGTCGAGGGCCTGCCGGCCGGCATCGTGGCACACCTGCGCGGTGGCCTTGATGACCCGGATTTCAACAACACCTTTGTCGAGCTCCACTGGCCGGCAAACCTGTTGTAGGAGCGCACCCTGTGCGCGAAGGCTTTTCGCTCCTGCCGACACCAGAGCATTCGCGCACAGGGTGCGCTCCTACGCGAGGGCTGGCTCAACGCTGGCAGCGCGGGCACCAGAACGTGGAGCGCTGCCCCAGCACGGCCTGCTTGACCGGCGCGCCGCAGGCCCGGCACGGCTCGCCGGCGCGGGCGTAGACGTTGAGTTCGCGGAAGAAATACCCTGGTGCGCCGTCGGGATTGAGGAAGTCGCGCAGGGTGGTGCCGCCGCGCTCGATCGCCCACGTCAGGATGCGCTTCACCTCCGCGGCCAGTCGCGCGTAGCGGGCGCGTGACACCGCGCCGGCGGCGCGGCGCGGGTCGATGCCGGCGGCGAACAGCGCCTCGCTGGCGTAGATGTTGCCCACGCCGACCACGTTCGCGTTGTCCATCAGAAAGAGTTTTACCGCCGCCTTGCGACCGCGCGAGCGCTGCCACAGCGTGTCGCCGTCGAAAGCGTTGGTGAGCGGTTCGGGGCCGAGCGCGGCCAGCAGCGGATGCATGTCGTCCGGTGCTTGCCACAGCAGGCAGCCGAAGCGGCGCGGATCGGTGAAGCGCAGCACGCGCTCGCGCTGGCCGGAGCTGCCTTCCAGCAGGATATCGACGTGATCGTGCGCGCCCAACGGCGCGTCCGGCGGCAGCACGCGCAGCATGCCGGACATGCCCAGATGCAGCAGCGCGCTGCCCACCGCGGTGTGCAGCAACAGATATTTCGCACGCCGCTCCACGGCGTCGATCCGCTGGCCGGGCAGCAGCTCGCTGATCTCCCGCGGAATCGGCCAGCGCAGATCCGCCCGGCGCAGCGTCACGGCGCTGATGCGTCGCCCGACCAGGTGCGGCGCGATCCCGCGACGGGTGGTTTCGACTTCGGGCAGTTCGGGCATGCGGCATCAGCTCCAGTCGGCGTGGAAACTGCCCGGCTGGTCGATGCGCTCGAAGGTGTGCGCGCCGAACAGGTCGCGCTGGGCCTGGATCAGGTTGGCCGGCAGCCGCGCGGCACGATAGCCGTCGTAGTAGGCGATGGCGGAGCTGAAGCCGGGCATCGGCACGCCCGCGTGCACGGCGGTGGCGACCACCTCGCGCAGCGCCGACTGATACTTCTGCGCGATGGTGCGAAAGCTCGGCGCCAGCAGCAGGTTGGCCAGCCTGGCGTCGTTCCGGCAGGCCTCGGTGATGTCCTGCAGGAAGCGCGCGCGGATGATGCAGCCGCCGCGCCAGATGCTGGCGATGGTGGCGTAGTCCAGCTGCCATCCGTATTCGTCGGAGGCCGCGCGCAGCTGCGCGAAGCCCTGCGCGTAGGAGATGATCTTGCTGAGGTACAGCGCGCGCCGCACCGACTCGATGAAGGCCTCGCGGTCGCCCGCGAACGGCGTCGCCGCAGGTCCGTGCAGCTGCGTGCTGGCGGCCACGCGTTCGTCCTTCAGCGCGGACAGCACGCGGGCGAACACCGACTCGGTGATCAGCGGCAGCGGCACGCCGAGATCGAGCGCGCTCTGGCTGGTCCACTTGCCGGTACCCTTCTGCGCGGCGCGGTCGAGGATCACGTCGAGCAGGTCCTTGCCGGTCTGCGGGTCTTTTTTGGCAAAGATCTTCGCGGTGATCTCGATCAGGTAGCTGTCCAGCTCGCCCGCGTTCCACTCGCCGTAGACCTTCGCCAGCTCCGCGTTGGACAGGCCGAGCACCTGGCGCAGCACCGCGTAGCTTTCGGCGATCAGCTGCATGTCGCCGTACTCGATGCCGTTGTGCACCATCTTCACGTAGTGGCCGGCACCGTCGGCGCCCATGTACGCCACGCAGGGCGTGCCGTCGGGCGCGCGCGCGGCGATCTGGGTGAGGATGGGCGCCACCAGCTCGTACGCATCGCGCGGGCCGCCGGGCATGATCGACGGTCCGTGCAGCGCGCCTTCCTCGCCGCCGGAGACGCCGGTGCCGATGAAGTGCAGGCCGGCTTTCGCCAGCTCCTGGTTGCGTCGGATGGTGTCCTTGAAATTGGTGTTGCCGCCGTCGATCAGGATGTCGCCCTGGTCCAGCAGCGGCCGCAGCTGCGCGATGGTCTCGTCGGTGGGTGCGCCGGCCTTCACCATCAGCAGGATGCGGCGGGGCTTTTCCAGCGACTCGACGAATGCCTGCAGCGTATAGGTGGGCACCAGCTGCTTGTCGCCATGCTCGGCGATCACCGCGTCGGTCTTCTCGCGGCTGCGGTTGAAGATCGACACCGCGTGGCCGCGGCTCTCGATGTTCAACGCCAGGTTGCGGCCCATCACGGCCATGCCGACCACGCCGATGGCTTGCTTGTTCATCGTCCAGTCTCCTCGTGCAGTACCGTCGATATGGGGAGCGGCCGGCGCGGTGCAAGCCGCCGGTCAGTGCAGTTCGGTGGTGCGGGTGGCCGGTGAGGACGGCATGTAGCGCGGCGACACCAGCGCGATGCGCCGGCCCACGCGTACGTAGTGCTGCGGTCCGGTGACTGCGGTTTCGCCGAATTCCAGCGCGTGACCGTCCAGCACCAGCACGGCCTGCGGCGGCGCCAGCCCGATCCGGGCGGGATCGAAATCGCTGGCCGGGCGCCAGCCCAGCACCGGTGCGGCGGCGATCGCGGTCAGATCATCCAGGCGGCTGTCGATGGCGCGTGTCGGCGTGCCGTCGGTGCGCCACCAGTGGCCGGCGCGCTTTTCGTAATGCAGGGTCGGTGCACCGGGCAGGGTCAGCGCGACGCGGGTGATGCTGGCGGGGTCCAGCGCGGTGAGCGCGCCGGGGGCATTCAGCGCATCGCGGCGCAGCTGCCAGCCGGCGAGCAGCAGCAGCGCGGCCACTGCGAGCAGCAGGAGCAGGCGCTGGCGGGCGGCGCGCTTCATCTCAGCGCCGGCGCCGGCGCCACACGATCACGCCGCCGACCAGCAGCAGCAGCAGCGGCAGCGCGATCAGGAAGCCGAAGCTGAGCCCGTTCAGCTCGCCCTGCGAGATCTGCAGCAGGCGGTCGGGCGCGCCGCGCGGCGGCAGGTTCACCAGCTTGTCGTCGCCAAGCAGCCAGTCGAACACACGCTCGCCCAGCGCGCGGTTGCCGCCGTTGCCGAGGTAGGTGTTGGAGAGGAAGTCGCCGTCGCCGATCACCACCGCGCGCTGCTCGCTCTTGTCCGGGCTGGGTGACAGCCGGCTCAGCGCGAAGCCGAAATCCAGTGGCCCCTTCAGCTCGCCGAGCGCGGCATCGAAGCGGATCTCGCTGGGCTTGCTGTTGTCGATCGGCTTGAACTCGGTCCAGCTCTGCGCACTCGAGCGCAGGAACGGCACCACTGCCCAGTCGCCCGGCTGTGCCACCCGCGCCAGCGCCGACACCTGCGGGAACAGCGTGGTCAGTGTGAAACCGCGGGTGATCGCGTTCAGCGGGTAATCGCCCAGTGCGATCATGCGCGGATCGTGCAGCCCCAGCGCCGCGCCCGAACCGTCCACCAGCACCCCCGGCAGCACGCGGACGCCGAGCGCCTTGGCCAGCGGCTGCAGGCCGAGATCGTGATTGTCCGGGTCGCTCAGCCAGAGCAGGTTGCCGCCGTCCTGCACATAGGTGACCAGCGCCTGCACCGCCGACGGCGCCAGCGGCACCGAGGGGCTGGCCAGCACCACCAGGTCGGTGTGCTGCGGCACCGCGCTGACCTGGGCGAAGTTCAGCGGCACCGCGCGCATGCCGCGCTGCTCCAGCTGGCTCATGAAGGTGCCGAGGTCGGCGTTGGCCTTGCCGTCGGCGTTGCGCTCGCCGTCGCCGGTGACGAAGGCCACCACGCGGTCGTCGCCGCGGATCAGCCGCTCCAGGGCGTTGGTGAGGCTCTCCTCGGACAGCTCGTCCAGCCGCTGCTCGCGACCGCGGTAGTGCACGATCAGCGCACCGTCCACGGTGATGCCCAGTTCGCGCATCTTGCCCGGGTCCAGCTGCGGATCGACGAAGCGCAGGCTGAGGTCGGGCTTGACCTGCTGGTAACGCTGCACGAAGCCGGCGATCGCCTGGCGCAGGTTGCCCTGCGGGCTGGCGTAACTGACGATCTGCACCGGACCGTCGAGCGCGGCCAGCACCGCGCGGCTGGCGCTCGACAGGCTGGTGCGGCCGTTCGCGGTCCAGTCCCACTGGTGCGCATAGCGGTTGCCGAGATAGCCGATGGCGCCCGCGCCGAGCAGCAGCAGCAGGGCAAACAGCCAGCTGTCCAGGCGTCTGAGCAGATGGCGCATCAGCCGCGCTCCCGGTCACTGGAAAGCCGCCGCGTGGCCAGCGCCAGCGTCAGCGCAATCAGCAGCACGAACCACAGCACGTCACTGGTCGAGACCAGTCCGCGCAGCAGCGGCTCGAGATGGGTGGGCATGGCCAGCCAGTTGATCACGCCGTTGTTGATACCTGCTTTCTGTGCGGCGAGATTCACGACCCAGAACGCTACCGTGATGACCAACGCTGCCGAGGCGGCAATGGCGGGGTGAGAAGCAAAGGCCGAGCAGGCCATGCCCAAGGCTGCCAGTGCGGCCAACGCAAGCAGCATGCCCAGGGTGGCGGAGGCGAGTTTGCCCCAGTCGGGGTGAGTGCTGTGCGCCAGGCTCAGTGGCATCGCCAAGGTCAATATCAGCCACAGCACCAGCCAAGCCAGCAGCGCCAGGTATTTTCCAAGAACGATCGAAGCGGGCGGCACGCCTGCGCCAAAAAACAGTGGCAATGTGCCATTGCTTCGTTCGCCCGCCAGCATGGACATCGAGAGCAGAGGCACGACAAAGAGCGCCAATTCGGTCAGGCCGAACGGAAGCAGCCCGCCGGTCAGGAAGCTGCTGAGCAGCGGCACGCTGACCATGTCGGTAAGACCCGGGCCACTGGGTCTGGCGGCGAGTTGAACCTGCAGATGCAGAAAATTGTTCAGCAGCAGCATGAAATAAAACGCCAATTCTGCGAGCGTCAGTGCGGCCAGCACCCAGGCCAATGGGCGCACAAACAAGCGGCGCAACTCCAGTCGCATCACGGCAAATGCGGTCATGCGACTCGTGCTCCGCTTTTCATCGCGATCTCGAAAAAAGTGCGCTCCAGCGCCGCATGCTCGTCACCGTGCACCGGGCCATCGTGGCGCAGGCTGCCCTCGTGCAGGATCGCCACGCGGTCGCATACGGCCGTCACCTCGGTCAGCAGGTGGGTGGAGAGGATCACCGCGGTGCCGGATGACGCTTCCTCGCGGATCAGCGCGCGCAGCGCGGCCACCTGCACCGGGTCGAGTGCATTGGCCGGCTCGTCCAGCACCAGCAGCGCCGGCCGATGCAGCAGCGCGCAGGCCAGCCCGAGCCGCTGCCGCTGGCCCTGCGACAGCACGCCGGCCAGTCGCCGCGCCAGCGGCTGCAGCTGCAGCCGTTCGATGATCGCGGTGCGCGCCTGGCGTAGTGCGGAGCCGCGCAGTCCCCGCAGACGGCCGTGCGCGTCCAGATGTTCGCTCACCGTCAGCTCGGCCCACAGCGGCGCACGTTCCGGCAGCCAGCCGATCAGCTGGCGCGCCAGCTCCGGCTGCTCCGGAAAATCCGCGCCGTTCAGCTGGATGCTGCCGCGGTCCGGCCGCAGCGCCCCGGCAATCATCGACAGCGTGGTCGACTTGCCCGCACCGTTGACCCCCAGCAGGCCCAGCACCTGGCCGCGCGGCAGGGTCAGGCTGAGGTCCTGCACGGCGGGCCGGCCGGCGCGCCG
>JAJXTX010000022.1:0-10734 GCA_021783385.1 Pseudomonadota bacterium | reverse complement strand
GCAGCGCCCCGGCAATCATCGACAGCGTGGTCGACTTGCCCGCACCGTTGACCCCCAGCAGGCCCAGCACCTGGCCGCGCGGCAGGGTCAGGCTGAGGTCCTGCACGGCGGGCCGGCCGGCGCGCCGGCGATAGACCTGCTGCAAGCGCAACACGGCGGTGGCATCGGGGGTCGGAGTCATGGCGGGATTGTCACGGCGACCCCGCAGTTAAACAACCTCCACCTCTCGTCGCGTGAACGTGCACCACGTTAACTTGGGCCAGGTGGTCGGCTGATATCATCGGGTTCACGTGGTGCCTCGTACCATGCTGGCGGGTACGGAAACCCGTCGACTAGACTGATTTTGTTCCCGACCCGGTGCCTTCCATGCTCGACGCAGTGCTCAATTTCCTCAACCAGGGTGTCACCGGCGCGAGCTGGGGCTCGATGCTGATCTACCTGCTGGTGGTGACCCAGCTCACCATCTTCACGGTGACGCTGTACCTGCATCGCAGCCAGACCCATCGCGGCGTCGATTTTCACCCGGTGCTGGCACACTTCTTCCGCTTCTGGGGCTGGCTCACCACCGGCATGGTCACCCGCGAATGGGTGGCGGTGCACCGCAAGCATCACGCCAAGGTCGAGACCGAGGAAGACCCGCACAGCCCGATGATCTACGGCATCAGGAAGGTGTTCTGGGACGGCGTGTCGCTGTACCGCGACGCCTGCGAGTCCAAGGCCGACATGCAGCAGTACGGCCGTGGCACGCCCGACGACTGGCTCGAGCACAAGGTCTACGGCGCGCACCCCTACTGGGGTCCGACCCTGATGCTGCTGATCAGCATGGCGCTGTTCGGCGTGATCGGCGCCGCGATCTGGGCGGTGCAGATGATCTGGATCCCGTTCTGGGCCGCCGGCTTCGTCAACGGCATCGGCCACTGGGCCGGCTACCGCAATTTCGAGAGCGCCGACACGGCGCGCAACCTGATCCCGTGGGGCTTCTGGATCGGCGGCGAAGAGCTGCACAACAATCACCACGCCTTCCCCAGCTCGGCCAAGTTCGCCCTGCGCAAATGGGAGTTCGACATCGGCTGGGCGGCCATCTGCGGCCTGCGTGCGATCGGGCTGGCCAAGGTGCTGCGCGTGGCGCCGTCGCTGGACGTGCGTCCCAACGTGCGTCTGCCCGATGCCGACACGCTGAAGGCGGTGTTGACGCATCGCTTCCAGGCGATGACCGACTATTACCGTGGCGTGATCGTGCCGACCCTGAGCGACGAGGCGCAGCACGCCGGCGAAAGCCTCAAGTCGATGCCGCGCCGCATCCGCCTGGCGATGGCCGACGGCGGCCGCTGGCTGGACAGCGAGGGCCGCGACCGCCTGCAGGCCGTGCTGGCCAGGCGGCCGAATCTGGCGGTGGTGTTCGACTTCCGCAGCCGCCTCGCGGCGCTGATGGAGCAGCGCGGCGCCGAGCAGGCCCTCAAGGGGCTGCAGCAGTGGATCCACGACGCCGAGGAAAGCGGCATCCGCGCGCTGCAGGAATTCGCCCAGCGGCTCAAGGGCTACGCCGTCGCCGCTGCCTGATCCTCGCGGCCGCGCATGGGATACAAGGAAACCCGCCAAGTGGCGGGTTTCTTTTTTTAGCGGGCTCGCCAGGACACGCCATAAAAAACCCGCCACGAGGGCGGGTTTTTCAATCGCGCACAGGGTGCGCTCCTACAGGCAGGCGGGCGCTTGCGCGCCGCCGATCACTTGATCTTGCCTTCCTTGTAGATCACGTGCTTGCGCACGACCGGATCGTATTTGCGGAACTCGAACTTTTCCGGCGTGTTCTTCTTGTTCTTCTGCGTGGTGTAGAAGTGACCGGTGCCGGCCGAAGAGATCATGCGGATCTTGTCTTGCGATTTGTTAGCCATGGCTCAATCCTCAGACCTTGTCGCCGCGGGCGCGCATCTCGGCAATCACGGCTTCGATGCCATTCTTGTCGATGGTGCGCAGGGCGTTGTTGGAGACGCGCAGCTTGATCCAGCGGTTTTCGCTGGCCACCCAGAAGCGACGCTCATGCAGGTTGGGCAACCAGCGGCGACGGGTGCGGTTGTTGGCATGCGAGACGTTGTTGCCGCTCTGCACGCCTTTGCCGGTGACTTGACATACACGGGCCATGATGACCTCCGTAAGAATGGACTTCAGCAAACCGGGGTTTCAGGAAGGCTGCGCCTGATGAAGCCGGTCCGGTCGAAGCCGGAATGCCGCCCGTTAGCCAGGGCAGTATCGGCCCAGCGGCGCCATGCGCCACGCGATGCTGGAAGGTGTTGCGTTTGCCTGGCCGTGAGATCCGCATCGCGTGGCGGACCACCCGGAAACACCGGGCCGGCATGGGCAAGCCGCGTATTCTTGCAGGAAAACAGGGCCGTACGCAATCTGCGCGATGCGCGTGCAGGGCGATCAGCGTGCGTGCTGCGGGGATGTATGGAACAATCGTCCTCTTTTGACAGCCGAACATGAGGGAATCCCGATGGCAGAAGTGATCGCCAACGACCAGGCCAATGGTCAGGCCAATCAGCCGCAGCTGATGGTGCAGAAGATCTATGTGAAGGACGTTTCCTTCGAGGCACCCAACGCGCCGCAGATCTTCCACGACATCGACGAGAACGACCAGCCGCAGGTGCAGCTCAACCTGGGCCACAAGGCCAGCGATCTGGGCAACGGCCTGTACGAAGTCGTGCTCAGCCTCACGCTGACCTGCACTGTGGGCCAGCGCACCGCGTATCTGGCCGAAGTCGAGCAGGCCGGGCTGTTCGGCATTGCCGGCTTCAACGAAATGGACCACGCCGGCATCATCGGCAGCTATTGCCCGAACCTGCTGTTTCCGTACGCGCGCCAGGTGATCTCCTCGCTGGTGCTGGAAGGCGGTTTCCCGCCGTTCCTGCTGCAGCCGATCAACTTCGATGCACTGTTTGCCGAGCAACAGCGGCGCATGGCGGACGGTGACGCGGCTCCGGCCATGCTCAACAGCTGAGTCCGGCGTGATGGCCGAACGTCCCCTTCTGGCCGTGCTCGGCGCCGGCTCCTGGGGCACGGCGCTGGCGGCTTTGACCGCCCGCAACGGCGTGCCGACCCGGTTGTGGGGGCGCGATCGCGCCGCGCTGGCGGCGATGGCCGCGAGCCGCTGCAACCGGCGCTACCTGCCCGAGATCACGCTGCCACCCGAGCTGCACTACGAAAGCGGGCTGGCCGACGCCGTGCGCGGCGCCGACATCGTGCTGATCGTGGTGCCCAGTCACGCCTTCGCCTCGATGCTGGCCGAGCTGGCGCCGCTGCTCGATCCCGGCACTGCGATCGCCTGGGCCACCAAGGGCTTCGAGCCAGGCACCGGACGTTTCCTGCACGAGCTGGTGGCCGAGCAGCTGCCGGGGCGGCCGGCCGCGGTGATCACCGGGCCATCGTTCGCCCGCGAAGTAGCCGCCGGACTGCCCAGCGCCGTCACCGTGCACTCGGATGACGACGCGTTCGCACAGCGGCTGGCCGGGCTGCTGCACGCGCCCAACCTGCGCGCGTATTCCGGCGGCGACGTGCTCGGCGCCGAGCTGGGCGGCGCGATGAAGAACGTGCTGGCGGTGGCCACCGGCATCGCCGACGGCATGGGGCTGGGCCTGAACGCCCGCGCCGGCCTGATCACCCGCGGCATGAACGAGATGCTGCGCCTGGGCGTGGCGCTCGGTGCACGCCCGGAGACGCTGATCGGCCTGTCCGGCCTCGGCGACCTGGTGCTGACCTGCACCGGCGACCTCTCGCGCAACCGCCGGCTCGGCCTGGCGCTGGGGCAGGGCATCGCAATCGACGAGGCGGTGCGCCGCATCGGCCAGGTGGTGGAAAGCATTCTCACCGCCGATGAAGTGGCGCGGCTGGCCGACAAGCACGGCCTGGACCTGCCGATCAGCGCCGGCGTGCGTGCCGTGCTGCACGGCGAGGTCACCCCGGTTGACGGGCTCAAGGCGCTGATGGCGCGCGAGCAGAAACCGGAATACCCGCGCGGCCTGTTCGGCACCGCCTGACGCCGCTTCCCGCACGCCATCCGGCGCGGTCGCCGCGGCGGCGCGTGGACGCGCGCATTCCGTTCGTGCACTGCTAAGCTCAGTGTTTTGGTTGTCGCCACGGATCGCATGCGCATGCAGCAGCCGGACGAGAAGCAGCACCCCAGCAGCGCGCTGCCCGGCGACGATGAAGGCTTGCCGCTGGCATGGCGACGGCTGCTGGCAGCGCCCGTCGCGGCGGTGCCCGACGACCACGGCGTGCTCGGTTTTTTTCTGGAGGTGCTGCCGGAGGAGGGCGCCGCCTTTGCCCGGCTGGACGTGGCACCGGTGTTGCTGACGCAGGCCGAGCACGGCCACTACGCGCGTCCGGTACCGCTGGACAGCCGGCATCTGGTGCAGTCTCCGCTGCAGCCGCACGAGCAGCGGCTGGCCGCGACCCTGCTCGGGCTGCCGCAGAGCGTGCGCAAGAGCCGCAGCTACGCGCGGCTCAGCGGCCATGTCGGGGACGCTCTGCTCGCCGAGATACTCGACACCGCGCCGTGCTTTCTCGGTGGCCTGGCCGGTCTGCGGCTGTCGCGCGGCAAGTCGCACCCGCTCAACTGGCACTGGCAGATGGAGCCCGACGGCGGCCAGCGTTTGCAGCCGGTGCTGTCGCACAGTCAGCGGCTGCTGCGCATCGACGGGCTGTGGTATCTCGATCCCGAGCGCGCCACCGTCGGCCTGCTCGACGCCGCCGCCGAGGAAACGCGCTGGCTGGACCTGCCTGCGCTGAAGCACGAGCACGGCCGGCGGTTGCGCAGCCGCCTGCCGGGCAGTCGGCTGGCCACGCGGGTGCCGCTGCCGCAGGTGTTCGGCGAAGTGCGGCGCTCACAGCTGGCACCCAAGCCGGTAGTGACCCTGCACGCGCTGACCCGCCACGCGCGGCTGGCCGCTGGCACGCCGCCGCTGGGCTATGCGCGGCTCGGCTTCGATTACGCCGGCGAGCGGCTGCCCGGTCGCGGCGGCGAGCCGCTGGTGCGGCGCGTGCGCAACGGCCAGCTGGTCGAGATCACCCGCCGCCGCGCCGAGGAGCTGTCGGCGATGGAGCAGCTGGAGCACGCCGGCCTCACTCCCGGCGTGGATACCGAAGGCCTGCCGTGGGACGTGGCCGACACGCTGCCCGACGACGCCTGGCTGTTTCCCGGCACCGGTTACGCCGGTGCGCTGGAGGTCAACACGCCGGCGCGCTGGCTCGCCCTGCGGCCCCGGCTGGAGCAGGAAAACTTCCAGGTCGAGTACGCACCGAGCTTTCCGTTCGAGGTGCTGGAAGGCCCGGTGCGCTGGTACGGCCACGCGGCGGAAGACGCTGACGACCAGGCCTTCAACCTGGAGATCGGCATCGAGCTGGACGGCCAGCGGCACAACCTGCTGCCCGCGGTGGCGCAGGCGCTGGCCGAGCATCAGCTCAGCCTGCGGCCGGCGCCGAACGAGCCGGAGGATGCCGTGTGGTATGCGCCGGTGGACGCGCGCCGCCGCGTGCCGGTGCGGCTGCAGGAGCTGCGCGGGCTGCTGGCGCCGCTGGCCGAATACCTGGAGAAACCGCGCAAGCAGCTGCATCTGCCGCGGGTGCAGGCCGGCCGGCTGGAGGAGCTGGTGGCGGCGATGCCCGGCGACGGCACGCTGGAGGCGGCCGAGCCGCTGCTCGGTTTTGCCGCACGCCTGCGCGATGCCGCCGAGCGCGCCAGCGACGCGGTGCCCGACGGGCTCACGGTGGAGCTGCGGCCGTACCAGCGCGAAGGCCTGCGCTGGCTCAACGCGCTGGCTGAAGCTGGCGTCGGCGGCGTGCTGGCCGACGACATGGGGCTGGGCAAGACGCTGCAGCTGATCACCCACCTGCTGTCGCTGAAACAGGGGGGCGCGCTGAGCCAGCCGGCGCTGATCGTGGTGCCGACCAGCCTGATCCCGAATTGGCAATCGGAGATCGCCCGCTTTGCGCCGGCGCTGCACGTGCTGACCCTGCACGGGCCGCAGCGCGCCGAGGAGTTCGCCCAGCTCGGTGCGCAGGACATCGTGCTGACCAGTTACGCGCTGCTGCCGCGCGACGTGATCACCCTGCGCAAGCAACCGTTCGCGCTGATCGTGCTGGACGAGGCGCAGCAGGTGAAGAACCCGCGCACCCAGGCGCGTCGCGCGCTGCTCAGCCTGCGCACCGCGCGCTATGTCTGCCTCACCGGCACGCCGCTGGAAAACCATCTGGGCGAACTGTGGTCGCAGATCGACCTCTCGGTGCCGGGCCTGCTTGGCGACGAGAGCGCGTTCCGCCGCTACTACCGCGTGCCGATCGAGAAGCAGCACGACGAGGAATGCCAGCAGCGGCTCAACCTGCGCCTCGCGCCGTTCATCCTGCGCCGGACCAAGGCGCAGGTGGCCAGGGAGCTGCCGCCGAAAACCGAGATCACCCGCCGCGTGGTGCTGGAAGGGCGCCAGCGCGACCTGTACGAAGGGCTGCGGCTGGCGCTGACCGAGGAGCTGCGCGAGGTGATCGCCCAGCGCGGCATCGCGCACTCCGGCATCGTGGTGCTGGACGCGCTGCTCAAGCTGCGCCAGGTCTGCTGCGATCCGCGGCTGGTGAAGCTGGAAGCCGCGCGCGGCGTGCACGAGTCGGCCAAGTTCGAACTGCTGATGGACATGCTGCCGGCGCTGCTCGACGAGGGACGCAAGGTGCTGCTGTTCTCGCAGTTCACCGGCATGCTGAAACTGATCGCCGCCGAACTCGATCGCCGGCGCATCCGCTACGTCACCCTCACCGGCGAAACGCGCGACCGCGCCGAGCCGGTGCAGCGCTTCCAGAACGGCGAGGTGCCGCTGTTCCTGCTCTCGCTGAAAGCCGGCGGCGTCGGCCTCAACCTCACCGCCGCCGACACCGTGATCCACTACGACCCGTGGTGGAACCCCGCCGCCGAGGCGCAGGCCAGCGACCGCGCCCACCGCATCGGCCAGGACAAGCCGGTGTTCGTGTTCCGCCTGATCACCAGCGGCACCGTGGAAGAGCGCATCGAGCAGCTGAAGGAGCGCAAGGCCGAGCTGGCCGCCGCCGTGCTGGAAGGCGGCGGCAGCCGCGAAAAGCTCAGCTTCGATCAGGGCGATCTGGACGCGCTGCTGGCACCGGGCTAGCTGCGCGCCACCACCTCGTCGATATGCCGCAGCAGGTCGGCCGGGTCTTCGTAGACGCGGAACGCGCCGGCCTGTTCCAGCTCCTGCTGGCCGTAGCCGCCGGAGAGCAGGCCGATGCCGAGCGCGCGGGCGCGCTGCGCGGCGAGCATGTCCCAGATCGCGTCGCCGATCACCAGCGCCTTCTGGATGTCGCAGTCGAGCCGCGTGGCCGCGGTGACGAACAGATCCGGATCGGGCTTGGCGTGGCGCACCTGGTCGCGCGTCACCACCGGCACCCGCGCCGGGTCCACGCCCAGCGCGGTGAGGTTGTGCGCCGCGGTTTCCATCCGGCCGCTGGTGGCGATCGCCCACGGAATGCCGTTGTCGCTGAGGAAGCCGAGCAGTTCGCGCGCGCCCGGCAGCGGCCGCACCGCGCCGCTGCCGGCCTGGCGCGCGTAGGCAGCGGCGTGCCCGCGGCTCAGGCGTTGCAGCCGCTCGGGGGTGATCTCGATGCCGGTTTCGCGCAGCAGCATGTGGGTGAACAGTCCGCCGCTCATGCCGATGCGGCGGTGGATGCGCCACACCGACAGGTGCACGCCCTCGTTGTCGAGCGACTCCTTCCACGCCAGCACGTGCTGGTAGACGCTGTCCACCAGGGTGCCGTCGAGGTCGAACAGAAAGGCGGTTTCGCTGCGTGACATGGGCGTTCCGGCGCGGCGCGGGTCAGCCGATTATGGCAGGCGTGCGCCGGCGATCGTGGCGGCTCAGTCGTGCCGGTGCAGCAGCGAGCCGCCAGCTTCCACGATGGCCAGCGCCGCGGCGCCGATCAGGCCGGGCTCGGGATTCATGATCGCCTGCGTGGGCACCTGCTCCATCGTCTCGCGGAAGCGGCCCTTGGCCTCGAAGCGCTCGCGGAAGTGGCCGCGCTCCATCCACGGCAGCAGGATCGGCACCAGCCCGCCGGTGAGGTACACGCCGTCCCACGCGCCCAGCGTCAGCACCAGGTCGCCGGCCACGCTGCCGAAGATGCCGGCAAAGGTCTCCACCACCTGCACGCACAGCGCATCGCCCGCGCTGGCGCGCGCGGTGATGTCCTCCGGTTTCAGCACTTCCGGCGTTTGTCCGGCGATGTCGCAGATCGCACCGTACAGGTTCACCAGACCGTTGCCGCAGATCAGCCGCTCGTTGGAGACGCGGCCGTAGCGATGATTGAGCGTCTTCAGGATCTCGATGTCCTCGGGCGTGTGCGCGGCGAAGCCGGCATGGCCGCCCTCGGTCTGCAGTACGCTGCACTTGCCGCTGCGCAACAGCAGGCCGCCGACGCCCAGGCCGGTGCCGGGGCCGACGATGACGAAGGTCTGCTCCTCTTTCGCGCCCAGCTTTGGCAGCGGCAGCCGCCCCACCGGCACCAGATCGTGCGGCTGCAGCAGCATCACCGCCATGCTCTGCGCGGCGAAGTCGTTGACCAGATGCACCGATTCCAGCTGCAGTTCGGCCTGCATCGTTTTCGCCGAGATCGCCCACGGATTGTTGGTGATCTGCACCGTCTGGCCGTCGCTGATGCGCCCGGCTGCGGCGAACACCGCGCGCCGCGCGCTCAGCCCGGTCGCCTTGAGGTAGTGCTTGGCCGCCTCGGCCAGCGAGTCGAACTCGTCCACCTTGTAGCGCCGCACGCTGTCGGCCAGCAGCGGCACCTCGCGGCCGGGGTCGGCCAGCCCGAAGCGCACATTGGTGCCGCCGAGGTCGGCGAGCAGGGTCGGGGCGGCTGTATGGGGCATGGAGAATCCTGACAAGCAATCTTCCAAGCGTGCCACCTGCCACGGTATTCGTCCAGCGCTGCCGGCCACCGCCCGTCGGTCCTCAGCAGGCGCCGGCGTACAATGCGGCGCTTGGCAAGTCACCAGGAATGAGCCGATGAGTTTTCCCGCCATCCGCATGCGGCGCATGCGCCGCGACGCCTTCTCCCGCGCGCTGATGCGCGAGCACACCCTGCTGGTCAGCGACCTGATCATGGTGGCCTTCGTCATCGAAGGCGAGAACCGGCGCGTGGCGGTGCCGTCGATGCCCGGCGTCGAGCGCCTGTCGATCGACCTGCTGCTGGAACTGGCCGGCGAGTGCGTGCGGCTGGGCATTCCGGCGCTGGCGCTGTTCCCGATCACCGACGTGCCCAAGACCGAAGACGCCGCCGAAGCGTGGAACCCCGACGGCCTGATGCAGCGCGCCACCCGCGCGCTGAAGGCGGCGTATCCGGAGCTGGGCCTGATCGGCGACGTGGCGCTCGACCCGTACACCAGCCATGGTCAGGACGGCCTGATCGACGCCCACGGCTACGTGATGAACGAGCCCACCGTCGAGGCGCTGATCAAGATGTCGCTGGCGCAGGCCGAAGCCGGCATGGATTTCGTGGCGCCCTCGGACATGATGGACGGCCGCATCGGCGCGATCCGCGACGCGCTGGAAGAAGCCGGCCACATCCACACCCGCATCCTCGCCTACTCGGCCAAATACGCCTCCGCCTTCTACGGCCCGTTCCGCGACGCGGTCGGTTCCTCGGCGAACCTCGGCAAGGGCAACAAGCACACGTATCAAATGGACGTCGCCAACAGCGACGAGGCGCTGCACGAAGTCGAACTCGACATCGCCGAAGGCGCCGACGCGGTGATGGTGAAGCCGGGCCTGCCGTACCTCGACATCGTGCGCCGGGTGAAGGACACGTTCGGCGTGCCGACGTTCGTGTATCAGGTGTCCGGCGAGTACGCGATGCTGAAGGCCGCCTCGATGAATGGATGGCTGGATGAGAAGGCGGTGGTGCTGGAGTCGCTGACCGCATTCAAGCGTGCTGGCGCCGATGCGATTCTTACTTATTTTGCGATTGATGCGGCAAGGTGGTTGCGGGGGGAGTAATTCAATGCAAAGGATAGGGGGCAGATCTGCTGCCCGCGGGGGCCATCGCGTTTTGCATGAGCAAGAGCTTTCGTGCGCCGTCGGCGCGCGAGTCACTTTCTCTTGCGTGGCCAAGAGAAAGTAACCAAAGAGAAGGCCACCCCGCTTGGCGCTTGTTGGGCCTTCTGCCCAACAAGTTCGTGAGCCGGGGCCGGGTTTTTCGACAGCACGTCCGTGTGCTGGCGAAAAAGAATCGGCCTCCTGCCGATTCCCCTGCGGGCCTGTCGTCCCCGACTCACCGCCGCACAGGGGTCCCGGGCAGAGCGGCGGGCCGTCCTGGCCCGCACTCGGTGGAGAGCTGAAGCGCAAAAGCGAAGCGGCGCTCTGCTGTTGCCTCGCTCATGATCTGGCTGTTCCGCAAGTACGCGCAGGATGCGCGTCGCTCTACCCGGGCCCCTCTGCAGCGGCGGGCGGGTGGAGGAGCAGCCCGCAGGGTGACCGGCAGGGATGCCGGTCAGTTTGGCGTCAGGGCAGGCGAGGGCATGGATGTCCGAGGTAGAGCAACGCAGGAGCAGTTGCCGAATGGGCTGTCGACAAACCCCGCAGCCCGACCGCGGACCTTGCGGACAGGATGTCCGCAAGGCGCGGAAGCGGGGTGTCGTTTTCTCTTGGGTACTTCTCTTTTGGACAAGCAAAAGAGAAGTACCTC
>JAJXTX010000021.1:7537-21443 GCA_021783385.1 Pseudomonadota bacterium | reverse complement strand
TACGGCTCGGCCGCACCGGGGCCGGATGGCCTGCTCTCCGGCGATCTGCTGGCGCGCATCCGCCGCCGCGTGCTGGACCTGGTCACCGAACAATACGCCGTGTGGCAGGAACAGCTCGGACCGCAGCTGGAAGCGGAACACATCCATGTGCTCACCCGCCGCCAGTGGAGCCCGCGCCAGCGGCGCTGGCTGCAGGGCTATTTCGAGCATGAGGTGCTGCCGGTACTGTCGCCGCTGGGGCTGGATCCGGCGCATCCGTTTCCACGCATCCTCAACAAGACGCTGAACATCGCGGTGGTGCTGAAGGGCCGCGATGCGTTCGGCCACGAAGGTCACATGGCGCTGGTGCGTGCACCGCGTTCGCTGCCGCGGATCATCCGGATCCCGGCCGAGGTCAGCGGTGCCGGCGATCACTTCGTGTTTCTGGCCGAGCTGCTGCAGGCCTTCGCCGACCTGATGTTCCCCGGCTTCAAGGTGGTCGGCTCGTACCAGTTCCGGGTCACCCGCAACAGCGAGCTGATCGTGGAGGAGGCGGAGGTCGAGAACCTGGCCCTGGCGCTCAGCGAGGAGCTGATCGGGCGTGGCTATGCACGGCCGGTACGACTGGAGATCGCCAATGATTGCCCGAAGGCGATCACCGCGATGTTGATCCACAACTTCCAGCTGGAGGAAACCGACGTCTATCGCTGCGACGGCCCGGTCAATATCATCCGCGCCGGGCTGATCTACGACTGGCTGGACCGGCCGGAGCTGAAGTTCCCGCGCTTCAATCCGCAGCTGCCGGCGGCGCTGGAAAGCGCGCGCAACAAGTTCGACCTGATCAGCCAGCGCGACGTGCTGCTGCATCACCCCTACCAGAGCTTCGCCGCGGTGATCGACCTGCTGCGCCAGGCCAGCGTCGATCCGCAGGTGCTGGCGATCAAGCAGACCCTCTACCGTGCGGGCGAGGACACACCGCTGGTCGACCTGCTGGTGGAAGCGGCGCGCAACGGCAAGGACGTGACCGTGGTGATCGAGCTGCGCGCGCGTTTCGACGAGGAGGCCAACATCCGCCTCGCCACGAGGCTGCAGGAGGCCGGCGTGCAAGTGGTCTACGGCGTGGTCGGCTACAAGACGCACGCCAAGATGATGCTGATCGTGCGGCGCGAGGGCGAGCTGCTGCGCCGCTATGTGCACCTGTCCACCGGCAACTACCACCAGATCAACAGCCGCACCTACACCGACATCGGCCTGATGACCGCGAACCCGGAGATCGGCGAGGACCTGCACAAGATCTTCCAGCAGCTGTCGGGCCTGGGCCCGATGATCAAGCTCAAGCACCTGCTGCATTCGCCGTTCACGCTGTACCCCAGCGTGGTGGCCAAGATCGAGCGCGAGACCGCACATGCGCTGGCTGGCCGGCCAGCGCGCATCGTCGCCAAGCTCAACGCGCTGAACGAGGCGCAGGTGATCGCGGCGCTGTACCGCGCCTCGCAGGCCGGCGTGGAGATCGACCTGATCGTGCGCGGCGGCTGCACCCTGCGCCCCGGCCTGCCCGGCATCTCCGAGCGCATTCGCGTGCGCTCGATCATCGGGCGCTTTCTGGAGCACAGCCGCGTGTACTGGTTCGCCAACGACGGCGAGGCCGAGCTGTACTGCGCCAGCGCCGACTGGATGGAGCGCAACCTGAAGCGGCGCATCGAGGTGGCGTTTCCGATCCTCGACCCCGAGCTGGCGGCGCGCGTGTTCGAGGAAACCCTGGCCAGCAGCCTCGCCGACAACACCCACGCGTGGCTGCTCGATGGCGACGGCCACTATGTGCGGGCCGAACCCGGCGAGCACTTGCCGTACAGCGCGCAGCAGGGTCTGCTCGACCGGTATGGCGCATGAGTCGCACCAGGCGCTCGGCGATCCGGCATGCCTTTGTCCCACTCCGCGCGTGCGAGAATTTGCGCTTCGCAGCTGACGGAGCCATGGCGTGAGTCCAGTCGACCCGACACCGATCCGCGACGGCGAACTGATTGCCGCAGTGGATATGGGCTCAAACAGCTTCCACCTGGTGGTGGCACGCATGGAGCACGGCGAGCCGCGGGTGATCGACCGCCTGCGCGACAGCGTGCGGATGGCTGCCGGTCTGCGCGCGGACGGCACACTGGACGCCGAACGGCGCGCGCGCGCGCTGAGCTGCCTGGCGCGTTTCGGCCAGCGTATCGCCGGCCTGCCCTCGCTGCGCGTGCGCGCGGTGGCGACCAATACGGTGCGCCGGCTGGCCTCGCCGCAGGCTTTCCTGACCGCCGCCGAGAGCGCGCTGGGCCATCCGATCGAAGTGGTATCCGGGCGCGAGGAGGGCCGCCTGATCTTTCTCGGCGCCGCGCACGACCTGCCCGCCTCGCGCGAGCCGCGGCTGGTGATCGACGTCGGCGGCGGCAGTACCGAGTTCATCATCGGCCGCGGCCTGGCACCGCTGCATACCGAGAGCGTGCAGGCCGGCTGCATCGCCTCGACGCTGCGCTTTTTCCCGGGCGGCAAGCTCACCCGCAAGCGCTGGCAGCACGCGCGCAGCGAGATCGGCGTGCTGCTGCAGCAGTTCGACGAGGATTACCGCGAAGCGGGCTGGCAGGACGCCTACGGCTCCTCCGGCACCGCCAAGTCGATCGGCGCGGTGGTGCAGGCGATGAAGTTTTCCGACGACGGCATCACCCCCGCCTCGCTGGCCTCGCTGCGCGACGCCCTGCTCGATCAGGGCCAGATCGGCGCGCTGAAGCTGCCCGGCCTGGTCGAGGAGCGCGCACCGGTGATCGCCGGCGGTGTGGTGATCTTCGAGGCCGCGTTTGCCGCGCTCGGCATCCAGCGCATGCGCGTATGCGAAAGCTCGATGCGCGAGGGCCTGCTGTGGGACCTGATCGGCCGCGCTGGCGGCAGCGATCCACGCACCGCCAGCATCGACGCGCTGGCCGCCCGCTACGGCGTCGATCGCGCCCAGGCGCGGCGCGTGGAGTCGACCGCCTTGATGCTGTTCGATCAGGTGGCGAAAGCATGGAAACTGGATGCCGATGCGCGCGAATGGCTGTCGTGGGCGTCCCGCGTGCACGAGATCGGTCTGGCCATCGCGCACAGTCAGCACCACCATCACGGCGCCTACATTCTGCGCCACGCCGATCTCGCCGGCTTTTCCCGCCAGGAGCAGCAGCTGCTGGCCGCGGTGGTCGAAATGCACCGGCGCAAGCCGGACAGGGCGCTGATTGCCAGCCTGCCGCAGCGCTATCGCCAGCTGGCACGCAATATCACCGCGCTGCTCCGGCTGGCAGTGCTTTTCCGGCGCGCACGCCGGGCCGAGTCGCTGCCGCCGATGCGGCTGGTGGCCACCAGCCAGCGCCTGCGACTGACGCTGCCGATCGCCTGGTTCGAGCAGCACCCGCTGAGCGAGGCCGACCTGCAGCAGGAGCAGTCCCCGATGCTCGAACTGGGGCTGAAGCTGGAGATCTCCAGCAGCTGATCTCCCGCGCCGGCCGAGTCAGTACCGGCGCGCCCGCGTATGATGTCGGCACGTCCGGAATGTCTGATGCCCATGTTCAAATCACTGCTTGCCACGCTGCTCCTGATCCTGCCGCTCACACTGGCGGCGCAGACGCCGAAACCGAAACCGGCGGCCGCCGCGAGCCCCTCGCCGCAGGTGCTGCTGCACACTTCGCAGGGTGACATCACGCTGGAGCTGTATCCCGACAAGGCGCCGAAGAGCGTGGCCAATTTCCTGCAGTACGTGCGCGACGGTTTCTACGACGGCACCCTGCTGCACCGGGTCATTCCCGGCTACCTGGTGCAGGGCGGTCTCTATACGCGCGACCTGCAACCCCGGCGCACACGCCCGGCGGTGCCCAGCGAAGCCGACAACGGCCTGTCCAACCTGCGCGGTACCGTCGCAGTGGCACGCGGCGCGGATCCGAACTCCGGCACCTCGCAGTTCTTCATCAACCTGGTCGACAACCGCCGGCTCGACTATGTCGGCAACCAGAGCGGGCTGACCTGGGGCTACACCGTATTCGGCAAGGTAAGCAAGGGCATGGACGTGGTCGACAAGATCGCTGCCCTGCCCACTCGCGCGCTCGGCCCGTTCGCCGGCGACGTGCCCAACCCGCTGGTGTTGATCCTCAGCGCCCGCGTGATCGGCGAGCAGCCGTCCGCGCCGGCCACCAGCACTGCCGCACCCGCCGCCGACAAACCTTCCGCGGCGGCGCGCAAACCGGGCAAGACACACGCACCCGTATGACCACGCTGTTCATCGCCGACCTGCATCTGGACGACAGCCGGCCGCAGATCACCGCCCTGTTCGAGCACTACCTGGCCAGCGCGGAGGTGCGCCAGGCCGAGGCGCTGTACATCCTGGGCGATCTGGCCGAGGCGTGGGTAGGCGATGACGACGACGCCGAACTGCCGCAGCGCATCGCCCGCGCCACCAGCGGCGTGCGCGATGCCGGCGTGCCGGTGTATTTCATGGCCGGCAACCGCGACTTCCTGCTGGGCGAGGCATTTGCCCGTCGCGCCGGGCTGACCCTGCTCGATGACGGCACGGTCCACCTCATCCACGGCCGCCCCACCTTGCTGATGCACGGCGACCTGCTGTGCACCGACGACGTCGCCTACCAGGCCGTGCGCCGGCAGGTACGCACACCGCAGTGGCAGGCGCAGATCCTCGCCATGCCACTGGATGCCCGCCGTGCCTTCGCCGCCAAGGCCCGCGCGGACAGCCGCGCGCATACCGGCAGCGCGATGGAAAGCATCATGGATGTGAATGCCGACGCCGTGGCCACTGCGCTGCGCCAGGCCGGCGTGACGCGATTGATTCACGGCCATACGCATCGACCGGCCGTGCATGCGCTTGCGCTCGATGGGCAAGCTGCCGAGCGCATCGTGCTGGGCGACTGGTACACGCAGGGGTCGGTACTGCGGGTAACGGCGGAGCGCGCGGAACTTGATGGATTGGCGATAGCCGAGCGACGTGATGAGCGCGCACGACGGTGAGTTTGCCCGGTCGCCCGAGAGGTTTCGTCCAGCACCGTCGCTCCGCCAGATACGCAAAACGCCCCTTGCGGGGCGCTTTGCGTATCTGGCGGAGAGAGAGGGATTCGAACCCTCGATAAGGCTTTTGACCCTATACTCCCTTAGCAGGGGAGCCCCTTCGGCCACTCGGGCATCTCTCCGGGTTTTTCCCGCATCGCTGCGGAGCCGGTGAGGATACCGACCGGCATGGTCGAGGTAAAGTCTTAATTCACGAATCAGTGTTCAGCGGGTTCATCGGGCGTGCCGGCAGTCTCATTTTCGCCCTTGATGCGCTGGTAGATTTCTTCACGGTGCACGGCGACGGTCTTGGGCGCATTGATGCCGATACGCACCTGATTGCCCTTGACGCCGAGAACGGTCACGGTCACCTCGTCACCGATCATCAGGGTTTCGCCGACCCTGCGGGTCAGAATCAACATGTTTGCTACTCCATTTGCTGGTAGTTACAGGCCTTTGAATTGCCGGAGCCTCACCCCTGAGCTTCCAGCGCATCGCAGTTCGACGATCCGTCCGCCGAAGGCCCTACCGCCTTCCCGGGTCTGCACATAACACCCACACTGGCGTCATGGCGGCGTGCCGCCGTTCCCGGCAGTCCACCAGTTCCGGATATTAGCGGAGCGTGAACGCCCGACGCAATCCGCCGACTCTGGGGCCGCATGCTGCGGCCAGTTTGCATTCATGCCGGCAATTGGCTGGCAATCCAGGTGGGCAAGGCTGCCAGCAAGTCCGGCAGCCGAGTCGCATCCATGCCACCGCCTTGCGCCATGTCGGCGCGTCCGCCGCCCTTGCCGTCGATCTGCGCGGCCACATGGGCGACCACGTCGCCGGCCTTGATCCGGCCCAGCGCGTTGCCGTGCACACCGGCGATCAGCGCGACGCGGCCTTCCGCAGCACCGGCCAGCAGGATCACGCAGTCGCCCAGCTGCTGCTTGAGCTGATCCACGCCGTCACGCAGCGACTTGGCATCGAGGCCGGCAAGCCGGGCCGCCACCACCTTGATGCCGTCGATGTCCTGCGCCGTGGCGGCCAGGTCGGCAATGACGGAGCCCGCCGCCTTGCTGCGCAGCGCATCCAGCTCGCGCTCGAGCTTTTTCTGGCGCTCGAACAGCTGGCGCAATTTCTCGAGCGCTTCGTCGCCGCTGCTCGACAGCAGCTGCGCGAACTCGCCGAGACGGCGCTCCTCGTCGGCCACGTACGCCAGCGCGCCGTCACCGGTGACTGCCTCGATGCGGCGCACGCCGGAGGCCACGCCGGCCTCGCTGACGATCTTGAACAGACCGATGTCGCCGGTGCGGGCCACGTGAGTGCCGCCGCACAGCTCGGTGGAGAAGTCGCCCATCTTCAGCACGCGTACGTGGTCGCCGTATTTCTCGCCGAACAACGCCATCGCGCCGAAGGCGATCGCCTCGTCGTAGGCCATGTTGTGCACCTCGGCTGCCGCATTGCGGCGTACCTGCGCATTCACCATCGCCTCGACCCGTGCCAGCTCGTCGCGGCTCAGCGGCTTGAAGTGCGAGAAATCGAAGCGCAGCCGCTCCGGTGCCACCAGCGAACCCTTCTGCGCCACATGCTCGCCCAGCACCTGGCGCAGCGCTGCGTGCAACAGGTGGGTGGCCGAATGGTTGAGCACGATCGCCTGGCGCCGCGCCACGTCGACGCAGGCCTCCACCACGTCACCGCGGCGCAGCGGTTGCGCCCCGTGCCAGCGCCCGGCATGGCCGAAAAACACGCCGCCCATCTTCAGCGTGTCGCCGACCTCGAAGCGACCCGCAGGGTTGGACAGCGCCCCGGTATCGCCCACCTGCCCGCCGGACTCGGCATAGAACGGCGTGCGGTCGAGGATCAACAAGCCCTGCTCGCCATCGGCCAGCTGGCTGACCTGCCTGCCATCGCGCACGATGCCGAGCACCGTGCTGGCGGCGCTGTGCATGGCCTCGTAACCCAGAAACAGCGTGGGTTTCAGCTGGCTCGCCAGTTCGGCCGGCATCTGGCCCTTGGCCTCGAACTTGCCCGCCGCGCGGGCGCGCTCGCGCTGCTCGTTCATGGCCTGCTCGAAGCCGGCCATGTCCACGGCGAGGCCGCGCTCGCGCGCGATATCGGCGGTGAGATCGACCGGAAAACCGTAGGTGTCGTACAACCGGAACGCATCGGTGCCGGGAATCGTCTGCACCGATTTCGCCGCCACCTCGTCGAACACGCGCATACCGTGCTCCAGCGTCTCGCCGAAGCGCTGCTCCTCGGTGCGCAGCGCATCCTCGACGAACGCCTGCCGCGCGGCAAGCTCCGGATACGCCATGCCCATCTCCGCCACCAGCGGCGCGACCATCTTCCAGAAGAAGTCGCCGCGCACGCCCAGCATCCAGCCGTGACGCAAGGCGCGCCGGATGATCCGGCGCAGCACGTAGCCGCGGCCTTCGTTGGACGGCATGACGCCATCGACGATCAGGAACGCGCAGGCGCGGATGTGGTCGGCGATCACGCGCAGGGACTTGTTGGCGAGGTCGGTGGTGGCGGTGAACTCGCCCGCCTTGCGGATCAAGTGCGCGAACAGGTCGATCTCGTAGTTGGAGTGCACATGCTGCAGCACCGCGGCGAGTCGCTCCAGGCCCATGCCGGTGTCCACGCATGGCGCCGGCAGCGGGCTCAGCGTGCCATCCGGCGCGCGGTCGAACTGCATGAACACCAGGTTCCAGATCTCGATGTAGCGGTCGCCGTCCTCGTCCGGCGACCCGGGTGGACCGCCGGCCACGTCCGCGCCGTGGTCGTAGAAGATCTCGGTACACGGGCCGCAGGGACCGGTATCGGCCATCTGCCAGAAGTTGTCCGAGGCGAACGGCGCGCCCTTGTTATCGCCGATGCGCACGATGCGCTCGGCCGGCACGCCGACCTGCCGGTGCCAGATCTCGAAGGCCTCGTCGTCGGTGTGATAGACGGTGACCCACAGCTTGTCCGGCGGCAGCTTGAACACGCCGGTCAGCAGCTCCCAGGCAAAGGCAATCGCGTCGCGCTTGAAGTAGTCGCCGAACGACCAGTTGCCGAGCATCTCGAAGAAGGTGTGGTGGCGCGCGGTGTAGCCCACCGCATCCAGATCGTTGTGCTTGCCGCCGGCGCGCAGGCAGCGCTGCACGTCCGCGGCGCGCACGTAACCCGGCTTCTCGCTGCCGAGAAACACGTTCTTGAACGGCACCATGCCCGAGTTGGTGAACAGCAGGGTCGGGTCGCTGGCCGGCACCAGCGAGCTGGACGGCACGATGGTGTGGCCCTTGGCACGGAAGTAGTCGAGAAAGGCGGATCGGATATCGGAGGTTTTCATGCGCATCGAGCTGGCGGACGGCGGAAAGGCCACACCGCGGCCCCGCCGCGCGATCAGTCAGAACCGTCGGCAGCGTCGTCCACGTCGGTGTGGGTAACATTCCGTACTGTGGCGGCGGCAAAGCCGCGGCGCAAGAGGAACTGCGCCCGCCGGCTGCGCTCGGCGGGGTCCGCCGTACCCACGCTGCCGTAGCGGCGACGCAGCTGGGACGCCGCCGACGCGTCCCAGTCGACCTCGGCAGCCTCCAGCAGCTCGCGGATCCGCGCGTCGGTCAGCCCGTGCTTTTTCAGCTCCACGCGCAGCCGCATCGGGCCATGACCCTGGGCGATCCGGCTGCGCAGCAGCGCTTCGGCGAAACGGTCGTCGTCCTGGTACTGCTGCTCGCCGAGGCGCTCGATCGCGGCACTGGTTTCCGCGCCCTCGTAGCCGCCTTGGTGGAGCTTGGTTTCCAGCTCGCGGCGCGAATGCTCGCGCCGCGCCAGCAGGCCCAGCGCCTTGTCGTAGGCGCTGCGCTTCGGCTTGGCCGGGTCATTCCTGCCGGGAGGGCGCTTCATGGTCATGTGCGCGAATACCTGGTCCGGGCGAACTCCCCCCAGCCGCTCGCCGTGAGCGTAGCGGCTGGAGTATTCCTGCTTGCCTTGCCGAGACTCGGCAACGGACTGGAACGCACATGGCCCGGACGAGCCGGGCCATGTGCCTGCAACGGATCGTCAATGCTCACGCATCACGCTTCCTCAAGCGCCTCTTCGGCAGCGGCAGTGCCGGCGGGCCGGCCCACCGGCACCAGCAGGCGCTCGCGCAGCAGCTTGTCGAGTTCGTTGGTGATGGCCGGGTTGTCGCGCAGGAACTGGCGCACGTTCTCCTTGCCCTGGCCGATGCGGTCGCCCTTGTAGCTGTACCAGGCACCGGACTTGTCAATCAGGTTCTGCGCCACGCCGAGCTCGATGATCTCGCCCTCGCGTGAGGTGCCCTCGCCGTACAGGATCTCGAACTCGGCCTGACGGAACGGCGGCGCCACCTTGTTCTTGACCACCTTGACGCGCGTCTCCGAACCGATGATCTCGTCGCCGCGCTTGACCGCGCCGATGCGGCGGATGTCCAGCCGCACCGAAGCGTAGAACTTCAGCGCGTTGCCGCCCGTGGTGGTCTCGGGGCTGCCGAACATCACGCCGATCTTCATGCGGATCTGGTTGATGAAGATCACCAGCGTGCCGGATTTCTTGATGTTGGCGGTGAGCTTGCGCAGCGCCTGGCTCATCAGGCGGGCGTGCAGGCCGACGTGCGAGTCGCCCATCTCGCCCTCGATTTCGGCCTTCGGCGTCAGCGCCGCGACCGAGTCGACCACCACCATGTCGACCGCGCCGGAGCGCACCAGCATGTCGGCGATCTCCAGCGCCTGCTCGCCGGTATCGGGCTGCGAGACCAGCAGATCATCGACCTTGACGCCCAGCTTTTCCGCATAGGTGGGGTCAAGCGCGTGCTCGGCGTCAATGAACGCGGCGGTGCCGCCGGCGCGCTGGCAGCTGGCGATTGCCTGCAGCGTCATCGTCGTCTTGCCGGACGATTCCGGACCGTAGATCTCCACCACGCGGCCGCGCGGCAGGCCACCCACGCCCAGCGCGATGTCGAGCCCGAGCGAGCCGGTCGAGACGGTTTCGATGGCCTCGTTGACGCGGTCGCCCATGCGCATGATCGCGCCCTTGCCGAACTGCTTCTCGATCTGGCCGAGGGCGGAAGTGAGAGCCTTGCGCTTGTTGTCATCCATCGTCTTGAGTCCGGTTGGCTGTAATGAGTGGGGATGATGTGCGGTGCGCGTCTCATCGACTGCGATCAACGGCAGCCTGCGCACGGAACCGATGCACAAGTATCCCACAGCGGCAGTGCGCGCCGGCTGCGTGGACGCCGCCAGCGCGCGTCGGCCCCGCCGCCTCAGCCTGTCAGCGCCTGACACAGGCCGATGAGCGCCGCCGCCACGGTTTGTCGCCGCACCGCCTCGCGATCACCGGGGAAGTGGAACAGCTGCGCGTGCGCATAGCCGCCGCGGCGTTTCCAGCCAATCCACACGCTGCCGACCGGCTTGTCCGACGTGCCGCCGGATGGTCCGGCAATGCCGGTCACCGCCACCGCCACGCCGGCACCGAAGCGCGCCAGCGCGCCGGAGACCATTTCCAGCACGGTTTCCTCGCTGACCGCGCCGGCGCGCTCCAGCGTGCGCGGGTTGACCCCGAGCAGGGCCTCCTTCGCCTCGTAGCTGTAGGTGACCACGCCGGCGTCGAACCAGGCCGAGCTGCCGGGCAGATCGGTCAGCGCCTTGGCGATCCAGCCGCCGCTGCAGGACTCGGCGGTGACCAGCGTCAGCCGATGCTGCTGCACGGCGCTCGCGACCTCGCCGGCCAGCACCAGCAGCCGCGCGTCGGATGGGACGGATGACAACTCCATGCAAAGCTCCCGCCGGGACAGGCGCGCCGGCACGCGCGAAGCCACCGTTCTACCGGTTCCCTGCGCCTGCGCCAAGCCATGACGGGCAAAAAATCTGCGGCGCATGAACGCACACGGTGATTCAGCGGCCGGCCTGGCTGCCGCTGGCCAGCAGCGCGCTGAGCGCGGCCTTGATCTCGCTCATGCCGTAGGGTTTCTGCAGCACCATCGCATCGCGATGGCGTTCGGACAGCCCCTCGCGGCCGTAACCGGAGGCGAACATGAAGGGAATCCGGCGCTGTTGCAGCGCGTCCGCCAGCGGAAAGCTCGACTCACCGGCCAGGTTGATGTCGAGGATGGCCGCGTCGATCGGCTCCGCCACGGCCAGCTCCAGCCCGCGCGCCAGCCGCGCCACCAGCAGCACGCGGTAGCCGGCCCGCTCCATCAAATCCTCCAGCATCATCGCCACCGTCATCTCGTCCTCGGCGATCAACACACAGGGCAGCTTTTTCAGGGCGATCATGCGGCTGGCTCCGGTGCGCCGAGCGGCAGCTCGATCTGGCAGCGCACGCCGGCCGGCGCAAAGTCGAGCGTCACCTTGCCATCCAGTTCAAACGCCAGCCCGGTGGCGATCAGGCGGGTGCCGAAGCCGCGTCTGGGCGGCGCCTGCACCAGCGGGCCATCGAACTCCTGCCAGCACAGATACAGCCACGGCTGCGCGTCGCTGTCCACGGTTTTCCAACTGACCTCGATGCGGCCCATCGGCAGCGACAGGGCGCCGTACTTGAGCGCGTTGGTGGTCAGCTCGTGCAGCGCCATGCTCAGCGCCAGGGCGATCTTCGGTGTGAGCTGGCAGTCCGTGCCGTGGAGCTGCACCCGCGCGGGGTGACCGGCATCTTCGTAGGGCGTCAACTCGCCCATCACGATAGCCGCCAGGCTGACGCCCTGCCAGGCGTCCACCGCCAGCAGATTGTGGGTGTGCGAAAGCGCCTGCAGTCGCGCCAGGAAACTCTCCTGGAACGCTTCCAGGCTGGGCGCGCGCGCCAGCGTCTGCACCGCGATCGCCTGGATGCTGGCCAGCGTGTTCTTGACCCGATGATTGAGCTCGCCGAGCATCAGCCGGGTATGCTGCTCGGCGTGCCGGCGCGCGGTAATGTCGCGCGCGATCAACGAGCCGGCGATGATCTGCTGTCCGGCGTTGCGCACCGGCGAGTTGGTCACCGCCACCGCGATCAACTGGCGCTCGCGGGTTTGCCACACGGTCTCGAACTCTTCCGGGCGGTCGGCCGGCTTGCTGGTCGGAGAGATCACGCCCGCGACGCCCGCACTATCGAACGGCAGCAACATCGATAGCGGCTGGCCCTGCGCCTGCGCCGCCGGGTAGCCGAAGATGCGCTCGGCGCCGGGGTTCCAGCTGTAGATCATGTCGTCAAGGGTGTAGCCGATGATGGCATCGCGTGACGAGTCCACGATCGCGGCGAGCTGGCCGCGCTCCACTTCGTGGCGCAGGCTCTGGCTGACGTCCACGCAGGTCAGCACGACGCCCTCGATGACGTTGTCGACCGTGCGGTAGGGCCGCATGCGCAGCAGGTACGACGGCTCGTCGGCGGCGCCGCGCAGCAGCCGCTCCACAATGCGCAAGTGGCGCAGCACGTCGGCCACGTCCTGCGTCAGCTCGGGGTAGTTGATGCGTGCGGAGATCTCGGTGATCGGCCGGCCGCGATCGCCCCCGCGCAGGTGGAACAGCTCGGTCATCGCCGGCGTGTAGCTGCCGATGCGCAGCTCCTGGTCGAGAAACAGCGTGGCGATCTGCGTGCTTTCCATCAGGTTGCGCAGGTCGCTGTTGAGACGGGTCAACGTCTCGTTCTTGCTGTGCGCCTCGGCGTTGACGATCTGCAGCTCCTCGTTGATCGATTGCATCTCCTCCTTGGAGGTTTCCAGCTCCTCGTTGCTGGACTGCAGCTCCTCGTTGACCGACTGGTACTCCTCGTTGGCGGATTTCAGCTCCTCGTTGACCGACTCGTGCAGTTCGACCGCAGTGTGCAGCTGCGCGTAGGCCGATTCCAGCTCATGCTCCAGCGCCCGGATGCGCACCAGCTCGGCCGACGACGGGTTGGCCGACGGCGGCGCGGTGCTCGCGACGGCCGGGATATCGCTGAAGGCGAGCAGGCACATGGTCACGTTGCCGTCCTTGTCGAACAGCGGCTCGGCGATCAGCCGCAGCGGCTGATGCTCGCTGCCGACGTCCACCAGCAAATCATCCCGCGTTACCCTCTCGGCGCCGGCAAACGCCCGCTGCACGATCGCGCGCGCCGGCTGGCGCAGCCGCTTGTGCAGCAGGCTGAACACGTTGAGGCTGGCCGCACCGGTGGACGGCGACAGATAGCGCCCGGTGTTGCCGGCAAAACGCAGCACGTCATGGTTGGCGTTGATCACCACGTAGGCCGGCGTATATTTTTCCAGCAGCACCTGCACCTGGCGATAGATACCCTCGTCGCCGCGCGCGACCCCAGGCATGCCGCGACTCGCGTTCGCGGCATGACCGCGCTCGGCGAGTGGCAACTGCGGAACGCTGCCGACCCGGCTGTTTTCGCGGCGCATGTACAGCCGCTGCTTCTTGTCCAGCTCGGTGAACAGCCCGGCGCTGCGGCTGAGCGTCTCCGACGGCCCCAGCAGCAGAAACGCGCCCGGCCGCAGCGCGTAGTGAAAGATCTGCAGCAGACGCTCCTGCAGGTCGGCATTGAGGTAGATCAGCAGGTTGCGGCACGACACCAGATCCAGCCGCGAGAACGGCGGATCCTTGATCACGCTGTGTGGAGAGAACACACACATCTCGCGCAGCGACTTGACCACGCAATAGTCGTCACCCTCCTTGCTGAACCAGCGTTGCTGGCGTTCCGGCGAAATGCCCAGCAGCGGCGCGCGGAAGCGGCCGGCGCGCGCCGCCTCGATGCCGCGATCGTCGATGTCGGTGGCGAAGATCTGCACCTTCGGGCCGCCCTGCGGCCCCATCGCCTCGCGCAGCAGCATCGCGATCGAGTAGGCCTCCTCGCCGGTGGCGCAGCCGGGCACCCACACACGCAGCACGTCCGCGGCACCGCGGTCGGCCAGCAGCGTGGGGATCACCCGCTCCTGCAG
>JAJXTX010000021.1:3334-7437 GCA_021783385.1 Pseudomonadota bacterium | reverse complement strand
GCCGTCAGCGAGGGTCAGCGTAGCGTCGGGTGGAATCACGTACACATGATCGGGCTGGACCCGCGCGCCATCGACCGCCTCGCATACCGGCATCCGGGTGCTGCGCCCCACCAGCTCGGCCAGCATGCTGACGTGCTGCGGCGACAGGTGCTGCACCAGCACGAACGAGAACCCGCTGTCCGCCGGCATGTGGGCGAAGAAGCTGCGGAATGCCTCCAGCCCGCCGGCGGAGGCGCCGATGCCCACAATGAGGTGCGGCAGCGCCGGCAGGGGTTCAGCGGCTGGCTGCACCGAAGCTGTGGTTGCCGAGCCCACTGACTTGCGGCGGGGCCTGCGCGGCGGGGGTGAGGCTTCGGTCATCTAACGGGCTCAGAGCAGACACCGCATGTGTCGAGAGCGAGTATGCACGCGATGCCGCACACCCGCGTGATGAAGCGGGCTGCGGATGCAGGTTGTCCGGCACTGCTGGCACAGTGACTGCGCCACGAGTTCCACACTTGGCCGCCGCTTCGCAAAGCGTTCACGGCAGCTGACGCATGGTGCGCCCGACGCACGCATGAGGAGCGCGATGCCTTGCTGCAGCTGAATCCACCGATCCCGATGAATACGCCCAAGGGCGAGGGCTTTGCCCACATCCTGATCGACTACGGCCCGGAGTCCGATCTGTACTGGACGGTACTGATCACCGCCACCGGCGAGATATGGACGTACGCCAATCGCTACGTGCGAGCCGCGAAAAACATCACGCTGGGCCGCACCGATCCCTCCCCGCCCTCGGCGTCCGAGTCCGATCCGATCCCGATGCGCCCGCGCGGCGTGGATAGCGCGGAGCGGTTGTAAGTACACAGACGCATCGGCTGCGGCGCAGCGTGCATTGAGGGAAGGTGCGTGGCGCACCCGGGAAACACGGCCACGGATGGAATCGATGCCGCCGGCGCCGACCGTCAGCGCGGCACGACGCGATCACGGGCACGCTGACATGAAACCATTCCTCCCATGCAGACCCGAGTGATCAACCGTCGAGCAGGCCGAACGCATCATCGGCGAACCGAAGCTCGCCGGATTCCTTGGCAGCGACGTCTCCGCGCTGCTGCCGGACAAGCGCGAAACCAAGGATCTTGCGCTCGGGCTCCACGGCAACGTGCCCGAAGGCGCCACCGCCGGTGGCGTGGACGACCGTGCCGTGATCGGGGGATTGATCGGCATGGGCATGCCGGAGTTTGAGGCGAAGCGCCACGACGCGAAATCCGCGAGGACAACATGCTGATTTCCGTGCGCACCGAAGACAGCAGGCAGCGTGACGTGGCCAGGGATGTGTTCGAGCGCAACCACGCCGACGACATCTCCAGCGGTTCGAGAGCTTGGCCGAAGTAAGCGCGTCAGCAAACGCATACGCAACGCCGGGCCGGAAGACCAGGCGCTTTGCATTTGCGGCGGGGGAAAACCGGCGGATCGGCGTGGCATGGGGCGGCGCTCGCGGCCCGGGGATGACAAACAGGCCGGATAGCGGGATAAAGTCGAGTCCCCATGTGCCGGTTGCCCGGGCATGCACGCTCCTCACGCAACAAACTGGACAGGCCATTGATCGACATCGACGCGGCGAGCCCGGATCGCCCGGGCGCAAGCCACACGCCCTTCATGCGCCAGTACCTCGCCGCCAAGGCCGAACATCCGCAGGTGCTGCTGTTTTTCCGCATGGGTGATTTCTACGAACTGTTCTACGACGACGCGCGCAAGGCGGCGCGGCTGCTCGACATCACGCTGACCCAGCGCGGGCAGTCGGCCGGCGCGCCGATTCCGATGGCCGGTGTGCCGTACCACGCGGTGGAAAGCTACCTGGCGCGACTGGTACGCCTGGGTGAATCGGTGGCGATCTGCGAGCAGATCGGTGACCCGGCGCTGGCCAAGGGCATCGTCGAGCGAAAGGTGGTGCGCATCGTGACACCGGGCACGCTGACCGACGCGGCGCTGCTGGAGGATCGCCGCGACAACCTGCTGCTGGCCATCGCCGCGGGTGCTGGCGGCGCGTACGGGCTGGCCTGGGTGGATCTGTCCAGCGGCCGCTTTCTGGTCAGCGAAGCGCCGCACGCCGAGGCGCTGGCGGCCGAGCTGGCGCGGCTGCAGCCGGCCGAGACGCTGGTGGACGAAAGCATCGCCTGGCCGCGGCTGGTCAGCAGCCTGCCCGGCCTGCGCAAGCGGCCGCCCTGGCATTTCGACGGCGACGCCGCGCGGCGCGAGCTGAACCGCTTTTTCGGCACCCGCGATCTGGGCGGCTTCGGCGTGGATCAGCTGCCGCTGGCGGTGGCCGCCGCCGGCTGCCTGCTCGGCTACGTCGAGGAAACCCAGAAGAGCGCGCTGCCGCACCTCACCGGCATGGCGGTGGAGAGCGCTGCCGACACCATCGCGCTGGATGCCGCCACGCGGCGCAACCTGGAGATCGACACGCATCCCGGCGGGCGCACCGAGCACACCCTGCTCGGCGTGCTCGACGAGAGCGTGACGCCGATGGGCGCGCGTCTGCTGCGCCGCTGGCTGAACCGGCCGCTGCGCTCGCGCGCGGTGCTGCGCCAGCGCCATCAGGCGATCGCCATGCTGCTCGACCAGCGTCGCTGCGAGCCGCTGCGCGAACAGCTGCGCGGCGTCGGCGACCTGGAGCGCATTCTCGCCCGCGTGGCACTGCGCTCGGCGCGTCCGCGTGACCTTTCCACCCTGCGCGACGGGCTCGCCGCGGCCCCGATGTTGCGCGAACAGATCGCCGCGCTGGACAGCCCGCTGTTGCACGCGCTGGTCGAGCGCATCGGCGATCACGCCGACAGCGCCGCGCTGCTGGCGCAGGCGGTGGTGGCGCAGCCGCCGGCGGTGCAGCGCGACGGCGGCGTGATCGCCGACGGCTACGACGCCGAGCTGGACGAGCTGCGCCGGCTGTCGACCCACGCCGACCAGTATCTGGTCGAGCTGGAAGAGCGCGAAAAGGCCGCCAGCGGCATCCCCACACTGAAGGTCGGCTACAACCGCGTGCACGGCTACTACATCGAGATCAGCCGCGCACAGGCCGACAAGGCGCCCACCCACTACACGCGCCGGCAGACGACCAAGAACGCCGAGCGCTACATCACCGAGGAACTGAAAAACTTCGAGGACAAGGTGCTCTCCGCCAAGGAGCGCGCGCTGATGCGCGAGCGCGCGCTGTACGAGGCGCTGCTCGACACGCTGACCGGACGGCTGGCGCCGCTGAAGACCGCCGCCGCCGCGATGGCCGAGCTCGACGTGCTGGGCACGCTGGCCGAACGCGCCCAGGCGCTGGACTGGAGCGCACCGCAGCTGAGCGACGAGCCCGGCATCGAGATCGAACGCGGCCGCCACCCGGTGGTGGAAAAAGTACGCGAGGAGCCGTTCGAGCCGAACGACCTGAAGCTGGGCGACACGCCGGCGCAGGGCGCCCGCCGCATGCTGGTGATCACCGGCCCGAACATGGGCGGCAAAAGCACCTACATGCGGCAGAACGCGCTGATCGTGCTGCTCGCCCACATCGGCAGCTACGTGCCGGCGGCACGCGCGGTAATCGGGCCGATCGACCGCATCTTCACCCGCATCGGCGCCGGCGACGACCTCTCGCGCGGGCAGTCCACCTTCATGGTGGAGATGAGCGAGACGGCCAACATCCTGCACAACGCCACCGAGCACAGCCTGGTGCTGATGGACGAGGTCGGCCGGGGCACCAGCACCTACGACGGCCTGTCGCTGGCGCGCGCCGCCGCCGTGCATCTGGCCCGCCACAGCCGCGCCTGGACGCTGTTCGCCACGCACTATTTCGAGCTCACCGAACTGGCGGCCGAACTGCCGGGCATCGCCAATGTGCACCTGGACGCGGTCGAGCTGCACGATCAAAAGCACGGCGAGCAACTGGTGTTTCTGCACGCGGTCAAGGATGGCCCGGCCAACCGCAGCTTCGGCCTGCAGGTGGCGGCGCTGGCTGGCCTGCCCAGGTCGGTGATCGCCGAGGCACGGCGCACGCTGGCGCTGCTGGAAAAAGGCCTGCATCCGGGCGGCGCGGCGGCGTGCCGCGAAGAAACCTCGCCGCAGCTCGGCCTGTTCGCGCCGCC
>JAJXTX010000021.1:0-2820 GCA_021783385.1 Pseudomonadota bacterium | reverse complement strand
TTCAAGAGCCTCGATCTGGCCGCCGTGAAGCAGGATCTGCGGGCGCTGATGACCGACTCGCAGGACTGGTGGCCGGCGGACTTCGGCCACTACGGGCCGTTCTTCATCCGCATGGCGTGGCACAGCGCCGGCACCTACCGCATCGGTGACGGTCGCGGCGGCGCCGGTGCCGGCCAGCAGCGCTTCGCGCCGCTCAACAGCTGGCCGGACAACGTCAACCTGGACAAGGCGCGCCGGCTGCTCTGGCCGATCAAGCAGAAATACGGCAGCAGGATTTCCTGGGCCGATCTGATCATCCTCACCGGCAACGTTGCGCTGGAATCGATGGGCTTCAAGACGTTCGGATTTGCCGGCGGGCGGGCGGACGTGTGGGAGCCCGACGAAGCCGTGTACTGGGGTTCGGAAAAAACCTGGCTGGGCGATGACAAGCGCTATAGCGCCGAGCGCGACCTGGAAAACCCGCTGGCCGCGGTGCAGATGGGCCTGATCTATGTCAACCCCGAGGGTCCCGGCGGCAAGCCCGATCCGCTGGCCGCGGCCAAGGACATCCGCGAGACCTTCGCCCGCATGGCGATGAACGACGAGGAAACGGTGGCGCTGATCGCCGGCGGCCACACCTTCGGCAAGACCCACGGCGCAGGCTCCGCCGATCACGTCGGTCCCGCGCCCGAGGCCGCGCCCATCGAGCAGCAGGGCCTGGGCTGGGTCAGCAGTTTCCGCAGCGGCAAGGGCGGCGATCAGATCGGCAGCGGCCTGGAAGTGACCTGGACGCCCAAGCCCACCCAGTGGAGCAACGGCTATTTCGACATGCTGTTCGGCTACGAGTGGGAACTGACCAAGAGCCCCGCGGGCGCCCACCAGTGGGTGGCCAAGGACGCGCCGGAGATCATCCCCGACGCGGCCGACCCGAGCAGGAAGCACAAGCCGACCATGCTCACCACTGATCTGTCGCTGCGCTTCGATCCGATCTACGAGCCGATTTCGCGCCGCTTCCACCAGCACCCCGAGCAGTTCGCCGACGCCTTCGCCCGCGCCTGGTTCAAGCTGACCCATCGCGACATGGGTCCGCGCGCCCGCTATCTCGGCCCGGAAGTGCCTGCCGAAGCGCTGATCTGGCAGGACCCCCTTCCCGCGCTCGATCACCCGCTGGTCGATGCGCAGGACATCGCCTCGCTCAAGGGCAAGATTCTCGCTTCGGGCCTGTCGGTGTCGCAGCTGGTGTCGACGGCATGGGCGTCGGCGTCGACCTTCCGCGGCTCCGACAAGCGCGGCGGTGCCAACGGCGCGCGCGTCCGGCTGGCCCCGCAGAAGGATTGGGCGGTGAACCAGCCGTCGCAGCTGGCGCATGTGCTGGGCACCCTCGAGGGTATCCAGCGCGAATTCAATGGCGCGCAATCGAGCGGCAAGCGGATCTCGCTGGCCGACCTGATCGTGCTGGGCGGCTGCGCCGGCGTCGAGCAGGCGGCAAGGAACGCCGGCCATGCCGCGGCGGTTCCGTTCACGCCGGGACGCATGGATGCCACGCAGGAGCAGACCGACGTGGAGTCGTTCGCGGTGCTCGAGCCGATCGCCGACGGCTTCCGCAACTATCTGAAGGGCAACTACAGCGTATCGGCCGAGGCGCTGCTGCTGGACAAGGCGCAGCTGCTGACCCTCAGTGCGCCCGAGATGACCGTACTGGTGGGCGGCATGCGCGTGCTGAATGCCCACGTCGGCCAGACCCGGCACGGTGTCCTTACCAGGCGACCGGAGGCGCTCACCAACGACTTCTTCGTGAACCTGCTCGACATGGGCACGCAGTGGAAGGCGCTGTCGGATGCCAAGGACGTGTTTGAGGGGCGCGATCGCCATACCGGCGAACTCAGGTGGACTGGCACGCGGGTCGACCTCGTCTTTGGCTCGCACGCGCAGCTGCGCGCCGTGGCCGAAGTCTATGCAAGTGCAGACGCACAGGAAAAGTTTGTGCGCGACTTCATCGCGGCGTGGGACAAGGTGATGAACCTGGATCGCTTCGACCTCGCCGGGCCAAGGCGGTGAACTGATCCATCGGCGTGACCGATGCGCAGCAGGCGCGGATGCCCGCATCCGCGCCTGCTGTATTTTCGTCACGGGTGCCGGCGGCAGACCCGCGGCTACCGCGGAACCTCAGTACACGCTGTGCGCCGTGTGCCAGCCGGGTCGTGGCCGCGGCGGTGGCGCAGTCGCCCGCGGTTCCTCCGGGTCGGGCATGGCGATGTCGGGAACCCCGGCCAGACCTTCGGCGGCCAGCGGCAGGCTGACCGGCTCCGCGGGCTTGCGCGCGGCCAGTCGCCCGGCCTGCACCAGCAGGCTGATGCGCTGGCACACCTCGTCGCTGCCGAACGGCTTGCGCATGAAGTCGTCGGCGCCGAAGCGCTGTACGTAGAACTGCTCGGTGGCCTGCTGGTTGCCGCTGATCATCACGATCGGAATATGCCGCGTCAGCGGGTCGTGGCGCAGTGCGCGCAGCACCGCAAAACCGTTCATGCCGGGCATCACGATATCGAGAAAGATCAGCGCCGGCTGTTCGCTGCGCGCCAGTTCGATCGCGCTGGGACCATCGCCGGCGCTGGACACGGCATAACCCTCGCGGCCCAGCATCTTGTCGAGCACGGCGCAGATGGTGGGCGAATCGTCGACCACCAGCATGCGTGCGCCCAGCGCAGCCTGCCACTGCGCGGGCGCCTGCTCGTCGAGCCCGGCGCTGACGAGCAGGCGTTTCAAGAATCCGATTCCGCTCATTGCACGACTCCCTGGATCACCGCTGCCGATGGCCGGGAGCACGCGCCGCGCGCTCCCGTC
>JAJXTX010000020.1:13227-21483 GCA_021783385.1 Pseudomonadota bacterium | reverse complement strand
GGCCCCTGGGTGACTTCGTACTTCACCCGCTGACCTTCCTGCAGGCTGCGGAAGCCCTTGCTGGTGATCGCCGAGAAATGCACGAACACGTCCGCACTGCCGTCCTCGGGCGCGATGAAACCGAAACCCTTGGCATCGTTGAACCACTTGACCGTACCGAAACTCATCGCGTGAACCCCTGATCATGGAATAGGTGCGCCAGGACCTGCGCTGAACCATCCCTTCCCCCTTGGTTCGCCGCCCTGGCCCGAAGAAAATAGCAACATGTCCGGGGCCAGCGCAATACGCACCGGTACGTGCTTCAGCCCTGCAGCAACGCTGCGATGAGCGGCGGCACCGCGGCGGTGGCGGCGGCCAGATGCGCGAAGATTTCCTCGATGCTGATCTCCGCCTCGTCGCCGCAGCCGGCGGCGAAGTTCGCCACCAGCGCCAGACAGGCGTAGTCCAGCGCCAGCTCGCGCGCCAGCGCCGCCTCGGGCATGCCGGTCATGCCGACCAGGTCGCAGCCGTCGCGCTTCATGCGGGCGATCTCGGCGCGGGTTTCCAGCCGCGGCCCCTGGGTGGCGCCGTAGCAGCCGCCGTCGATCATCGCGATGCCGGCGGTGCGCGCCGCGGCCAGCAGCGACTGGCGCAACGATTCGGTATATGGCGCGCTGAAGTCGATGTGCTTCACTTCGGCGCCGTCGACATCGCAGTAGCTGGTGAGGCGGCCGTGGGTGTAGTCGATCAGCTGGTCGGGCAGCACGATCACCCGCGGCCCCATGTCGGCGCGGATGCCGCCCACCGCATTCACGCCGATCACGCGACGCGCGCCCAGGCTGTGCAGCGCCCACAGGTTGGCGCGGTAGTTGACCCGGTGCGGCGGCAGCGTGTGGCTCTCGCCGTGGCGCGCCAGAAAGGCCACCCGCTTGCCGGCGAAGTCGCCGATCACCACTTCGCCCGAGGCAGCGCCATACGGTGTCTCGACCGCGTGGCGGGCGGGGTTCGCCAGACCCGGAAAGTTGTACAGGCCGCTGCCGCCGATGACGGCCAGATCAATCGTGCTCATGCGTATCCATGTGTTTGATGGTTGAAGATGAAGCCGGCGGCGCAGCGACGGGGAGTGCTCGCCGTGCGTGAGTCGGAGGAAGGGCCGGCATCGGATCACCTCATGCCGTACGCGGCAGCAGCGCCAGAAAGCCTTGCAGGTGCCGGGCGAGCAGGTCGCGGGTGCGTTCGTCGGCGAGCCTGCCGTCGGCGATCTTGGTGTGCGCCTGGAACACCAGCACCTCGCCCTGCGGCTCGACGATGGCGCCGGCGCGACGCAGCACCAGCCGCAGCTGATCCTGCGCGCGCACGGTGCCGGTGGCGCCCGGGCTGGCGCCCACGATGCACACGCGCTTGCCGGCCAGCGCCGCGGCGCTGCGCGCGATGCCCTTGCGCGAGGCCCAGTCGATCGCGTTTTTCAGCACGCCGGGAATGCCGCCGTTGTATTCGGGCGTGGCCAGCAGCAGCGCGTCCACTTCATCGATGGCCTGCTTCAGCGCGGTCACCGGGGCCGGATCGCCCTGGTCCTCCACGTCCTGGTCGAACAGCGGCAGCTCATGCAGGTCGTGGAGGGTGAGCGTGACGTCCGCCGGCAGCAGCTCCTGCGCCGCGTGCAGCAGCGCGGTGTTGAACGAGGCCCGACGCAGGCTGCCGGAAATGCCGAGTAGTTTCATCGCGGAGTTCTCCCTTGACGGGCGCAGGATGCGGGGCTGCTTCAGGTCTCGCGCAGTGCATAGATGCCCGGCAGGTTGCGGCCCTGCTCGTGGTAGTCCATGCCGAAGCCGAACACGTAGCGGTCGGGCAGCTCGACGCCGTTGAAGTCGGACGCCATGCCCGCAGCCAAGCGATCATGCCGCTTGCTGCACAGGCTGGCGATCAGCACCTTGCGCGCGCCGCGCCGGTAGCAGTCCTCGCGCACCGCCTTCAGCGTATGGCCTTCGTCGAGGATGTCGTCGACCAGCAGCACCACGCGATCCTGCAACGACACCATCGGCTCGCGCAGCCAGTGCAGTTCGCTGCCGGTGGTGGCGCCGCGGTAGCGGGTGGCGTGCACGTAGTCGAATTCCAGATCGGTGCGGATCGCCAGCGCCAGCTGGCCGGCGAAGATCAGCGCGCCGTTCATCACGGTGAGAAACACCGCGCGCTCGCCGGCGAGCGTCGCATCGATGCGCTGCCCCATCGCGGCGATTACAGCATCGAGTTCGGCGCGAGCGTGCAGCAGGTCGGCCCGGGCGAGTGCGTCGGCGAGTGGCGGTGTCGGGGTCGTCATGCGGATTCCTGGTCGGCGTTCAGCGCGGTGACGCGCGCGACGAAGCGTTCGCGCTGCGGATTGTCGGTAAGGCTGGCCCAGCTCGGGCCGAGTGCGCCGCGCATGGCCGCCAGTGCCGGCGGCAGGCCGGGTGCGCTGTCGGTCACCGCGGCGAGCGCCGCTTCCACCACGTCGGGAAAGCAGGCCAGCACCAGGTCGCAGCCGGCATCGAGGTGGGCGCGCACGCGCTCGCCCACGCTGCCGGCCGCACCGGCGGCGGCCATGCTGATGTCGTCGCTGATCACCGCGCCGGCAAAACCCAGTTCGCCACGCAGGATCTGTTCGATCCAGATGTTCGAGTAGCCGGCCGGCCGCGCGTCCACCGCGGGGTAGGTGACGTGCGCCATCATCACCGCCTCCACCCTGGCCTCGATGCATTCGGCAAACGGCAGCAGGTCGTCGCGGCGGATGAGCTCCAGCGGGCGCGGGTCGATCGCCGCCGCCTTGTGCGTGTCGGCGGCCACCGAACCGTGCCCCGGGAAATGCTTGAGCACCGCCGCCATGCCACCCAGATGCATGCCGCGCACGTAGGCCTGCGCCAGCTCGGCAGTGACCGCCGGGTCGGCGTGGAACGCGCGCCGGCCGATCGCGGCGTTGCCGCGGGCCAGGTCCACCACCGGCGCAAAGCTGAAATCCACACCGCTGGCGCGCAGCTCGCTGGCCATCACCCAGGCGTGCTCCTCGGCCAGCCGGATGGCTTCGGCGGGATCTCGATCATGCAGCGCGCCGATCGCGGCCAGCGGGGGCAGCCGGGTGAAGCCGTCGCGGAAGCGCTGCACCGGGCCGCCTTCCTGGTCGACCGCGATCAGCAGCTCGTCGCCACCGGCCTCGCGGATCGCCTCGCACAGCGCGATCAGCTGCGCGCGCGACTGGTAGTTGCGCGAAAACAGCAGCACGCCGGCCACGCCCGGGGCGCGCAGCCAGCGCTGCTCGGGTTCGGTCAGCTGCAGCCCGGCCACGCCGATCATCAACATGCGGCGTCCTCCGCGGCGCGTTCGGCCGGCGACCACTGCCGGTAAGGGTGCGCGATCAGGTTGACGTTGTAGTAGCGCGCCAGCGCGCTCACCTCGCGGCCCAGCCACGGCGGCCGCGGAAACGGCGCATCGACCGCGGCCAGCTCGATCTCCGCCACGCTGAGGCCGGCGTTGTCGCCGAGAAATTCGTCGATCTCGAACAGCGCGCCGTCGACGCGCACGTGGTGGCGGATCTTTTCCAGCACGCCGTCGCACAGGGTGGCCAGCAGCGCCTGCGCATCGGCCGGCGGAATGGGGTACTCGAACTCTGCCCGCTCGATGCCGGCGACGGCGGCCTTGATGTTCAGCCAGGCCTGCTCGCCCGCGATGCGCGCGCGCACCGACGCACGCGCCGCGCCATCGCGCAGCGCCTGCGCGCCGACCAGGTAGCCCTGCGCCATGCGCTCGCTGCGCTCGATGCGCTGGCGCCAGCCGTCGCTGCGCAGCAGGAATTTCCGTTCGATTTCGACTTTCACCCTCTACCTCTCGAACAGCGCAATGGACTCGACGTGCGCGGTATGCGGAAACATGTCCATCACGCCGGCGGACTGCAGCGTGAAGCCGTGCTGGTTGACCAGGATGCCGGCGTCGCGCGCCAGTGACGCCGGGTGGCAGGAGACGTAGACGATGCGCCGCGTAGCCTTGTGCGGCAGATACGCCAGCAGCTGGTCGGCCCCGGCGCGCGGCGGGTCGAGCAGCAGCTTGTCCCAGGGCTGGCGCGCCCAGTCGGCCGTGCGCTGATCCTCGAACAGGTTGGCGACCTGGAAGCGCGCGTTGCCAATGCCGTTGCGCGCGGCGTTCTGCGCCGCGCGCTCCACCAGCGCGTGCTCGCCCTCCACGCCGACCACCTCGGCGACGCGGCGGGCGATCGGCAGGGTGAAGTTGCCCAGCCCGCAGAACAGGTCGAGCACGCGATCGGCCGGCTGCAGGTCGAGCAGCTCCAGCGTGCGCGCCAGCATGCGCTGGTTCATGCCGGCGTTGACCTGCACGAAATCCAGCGGCTGGAACTCCAGCTCCACGTCGGCGAAACGCGCGTCGTCACTGGCCAGGCGGAAGGCCAGCCGCGGCTGCTCCGGCCACAGCGGATGCACGCTGCTGCTGCCGCCGGGCTGCAGGTAGATGGCCAGCGCATGCTGCTGGCCGAACGCGGTCAGCGCGGCCAGGTCGCGCGCACTCAGCGGCTGCATGTGGCGGAACACCAGCGCCATGCTGTCGTCGCCGGCGGCGAACTCGATCTGCGGGATGTCGCTGGCTGCATCCATGCCGTTGAGCAGTTCGGCCAGCAGGCCGACCTTGGGGCCGAGCGCCGGATGCATCACTTCGCACTGCTGGATGTCGGCGACGAAGCGCGGATTTTCCTCTTCGCGGAAGCCCACCAGCACGCGGCCCTTCTTCGCCACGTTGCGCACCGACAGACGGCCCTTGCGGCGGTAGCCCCAGGCCGCGTCGGTGAGTGGCGGCAGCCAGCACTGCGGCGTCACCTTGCCGATGCGCTCGAAATTCTCGGCCAGCACGCGCTGCTTGGCGGCGATCTGCGCGGCGGCGTCCAGATGCTGCAGCGAGCAGCCGCTGCACTGCCCGAAGTGCCGGCAGCGCGGCTCGACCCGATGCGGCGAGCGGGTGATCAGCTCGACCACCTCGGCCTCGTCGAAATGGCGATGGCGCTTGCGCAGCCGCAGCAGCACCTGCTCGCCCAGCAGCGCGCCGCTGACGAACACCGTCTTGCCGTCGACGCGCGCCACGCCGCGGCCGTCATGGCTGAGGTCGGAGATCACGGCCTCGAACGGAGTTGCCGGCGCAGAGTGGGATCGGGACATGAGGCGTGAACGCATGGGGCCGCAAGGGCTGGCCGCCGATTATCACAGATCGGGCGCAGACCCGCCCCTCGGTGCCGGTCGCCGCCCTACTTTTTCTGCCAGGCGCCGGCGGCATTCTGGTAGTACCAGCCGGCAGGCGCCTTGTCGATCCAGCCCTTGGCGAAGGTGGCGCGGATCTGTGCCTCCCACTCCGGATGGTTGTTGGCGTTGGCCACCTCGCGGTACAGCGCGGCGCGGTCGCGGTTCTCGTCGGCGATGGTGGCATTGGCCTGCGCGCGCTGGCTCAGCGGCACCTTGCTGGCGTCACGCATCGCCACCATGCCGTCGTTGGTGAAACCCACCGCGCCGCTGTCGAACAGCGGATCGAGCTGGCTCTCGAAGCGAGCGCGCATGCGGTCACGGATCGCGTCGATGGCGGCGCTCTGGATGCGGATGTTCGGCACCTCGGCGGCCGCAGCCGAAGGGATCAGCAGGTTCAGCAGCATCGCCGCCGGCGGCTGCTTCGGCGGCGCGGGCGGCGGATTCTGCGCCGGCGGCGGTGTGCTCTTGCCGGCGCTGTCGAGCACGTTGCCGATGAACTGATCGGCGGCCTTCTGCGCGGCCGCTTCGGGGAAATACACGTTGATGGTAACGCAACCGACCAGCGCGACAGCCAGCGTGGTCAGGACGACGTAGACGAGCTTGCGCATGATGGACTCCGTGGACGAAACAGGGGATCGCGATGGGTGGCAGCCCGGTCAGCGCACGACCGGTGAGGCGCCGTGGATGGCATCGGTCAGGCGCGTGACCAGGGTCGGCCAGTCGACCTCGGTCTGGTGGCCGATCACCTGCAGGTGCGGCAGTCCGCTGCCCTCCACGATAGTGTAGCCGCCGCTGTCGCTGTTCAGCCCGCTCATCTTGCACACCGCGCCCTGCAGCGTGCAATTGAGGCCGATCCGGCTGTAGCCGAAGGTCTTGAACAGCTTCAGCACCATGCCCTGCAGGCCACCGGCGATACCACCGCCACCGACGGTGGTGAGGTTGTTCACCGCGCGCTGGCTGATGCGGCCGCCGCTGCCGGCCAGCAGGCTGGCCTTGAACGCCACCGGACTCCAGTTGACCAGCCGCAGGCCGTCGACCGAACCGTCCAGCCGCCCGCTGATGCTGCCGAAATCGAACACGCTGGTGATCGCCGCCAGATCCAGCTGCTGCAACCGCATGTCGGCGCTCAGCACCGGACTGGGCCCGAACGGTTGCTGCAACGACAGCCGCGTGATGTCGACGAAGCCACCGAACAGGTTGGCGGTCAGGCCACCCTGCAGCTCGAAGTGATTGTCGACCCAGCGCAGCGAGGGGATCGCCCCGGCCAGCGTGCCGGGAAAGGCCGGCCAGCCCATTGCCCGACTGAAGGCCGCCATGTCGATACCGGTAAGCACCAGCGAGGTGGCCAGCCGCTGGCCCTTGGCCGCCGCCGGACGCCAGTCGAAGGCGCTCACCCGCAGCTGGCCCTTCAGCACTGGAATCTGCAGCGGCTGCTGCAGACTCAGTGCGCCGGCGCGGCTTTGCCAGTGCGACAGCGCCGCGCCGTTCGGTATGCGGTACAGCTGCAGGCTGCGCCAGCCCAGCGTGGTGGCCGGCCGGTCACCCTGCGCGGCCCAGTCGAGGCCGCCCTGCAGACCGCTGATGGCCAGCCGACCGTCGCCGTCGGCGAGATCCAGCCCATCAGTGCTGAAGGCGAAGCTGTGCAGGCCGTCGGGGCGCAGGTCGAGGCTGCCACTGAGCTGGCCGGTCATGCTCATGTTGCGCAGGCCCAGCGTGCTCAGCCAGGCCTGGCCGTAGCGCTGATAGGCTGCCGGGAAGCTGGCGTGGAAGCGCTCCAGTTTCAGCATCGTCAGGTGGTTGCCGGCATCGAACGCCAGCGCGCCGTCCAGCTGCAACGCATCGGCGTCGGTCACCCGCAGCCGGCTCAGCTCGATGGCGCCGCCGTGCTGCATTTCCGCATGCAGGCCGAGCTGTACCGGATGGCCGGGCAGCCTGGCGAAGATCGGGCCAAGCAGCAGCTGGCCGCCGCGCAGGGTGGCGTCCAGGTCGATGCTGGCCGGTTCGCTGGCCTTGTCCAGGGTATAGCGGCCACTGCCGCTCAGCCCCTGGGCGGCGAGCGTGCCGGTCGGCGTGTCGAAGCCGGCGCCGCTGAGTGTGAACTGGCCGGACGACTGCACGCCGGCCTGCCGAACATCCAGCGCCAGCTCGGCGTCCAGCCGGCCGCTGCCGAGGTGCCCCGACCAGACACTGGCGAGCACGCCCTGCAGCCAGCTGAGCGGCAGATTCTTCAGGCTGATCTGCGCGTGGGTGGGCTGATCCAGCGGCAGCGCCACGCTGGCCTGCGCCTTGCCCTGCACAATGTCGAGCTGCAGCGTATTCGACGCCGCGCTCAGCACCATCTTCACCTGGGCGTCGCTGAGCGCGCCACCGGCCGCGCCGGTGAGCCGGGCGCTGCCGTCGAAAACCCAGCGCAGCCGGTCATCCCGCTGCAGATTGCCGGCCACAGTCAGCCCCACGCGGTGCCAGCCCATCGCCGCCACATCGGCCTGCGCGGCGTGCAACTGCCATTGCACGCCACCGCCGGCACCGGCACCGGCACTGATGCGCGTGGTCACGCCCTGCAGGCGCAGGCCCGGCGCGCTGATCGTGCGGGCACCCAGCAGCACGTCTGCCCGCGCAGGCAGCGCCCAGGCGACCCCGATCAGGAGGCAAAAACCGAGCAGCAAATGGCTTGATGTCACGCGCATGTCGGGCCATTCTGCCAAATCCAGCTGAACGACAAGGATTTCGTGATGCCCAGCCTCTTCGCCGAGCCCAACCTCGCCCCCCCATCGGCCCACGCCGAGGTGCCGAGACCGCGCGTGCTGGTGGCCGATGACGACACCGGCAGCTGCCGTTTCCTGGGCGACGGCCTGCAGCAGCTGGGCGCGCAGGTGCTGGCCTGCGGCGATGGCGCGACGGCGCTGGAACGCGCCCGCCACGAGGCCTTCGAGCTGCTGCTGCTGGACTGCCACATGCCCGGCGCCGGCGCGCTGCAGATTCTCGCCCGGCTGCGCGCAGACCGCGCGGC